>NZ_JBQSXL010000002.1:0-221942 GCF_052378165.1 Halomonas sp. AOP30-A1-24 | reverse complement strand
CTATTCTGGGCCATAAAGGAGACGGCCAACCGGCAAATTTGTGCACACTGAATATCTAACCGAATACATTCAGCCATGTGTTCAATGTTGGATTCTTGAAGGCAGGAGGCCGCGCAGTTATCGCAATAGATCGCACATATATTGCAGGCTTCGATGCACTCTTTAAACTTCGGTATGCTCACGTTAGTACCTCCATTATGAAGATGCGCCTTTACACTAAATTAGTTTGAAGAATTAGTTTGAAGAATTAGTTTGAAGAATAGCCGGAAAAGGCGTTCACGCTTAATAAGTAGTTGATGATGCTAGCCATTATTTGATAATAGGATCTAAGCGGGTGTTTTGCGTAGGATAAGAAGATCTTTAATATTTTTTAAACCCTGTGGCACAGGTTGCTCTTTTTCTTTTAACGTTTCTGGCTTGGTTTATGCAGCATGAAAGAAGATAGGCAATAGTGGAATAGAACGGATTTTTATGTATGGATCGTTAACGTTGTTGTGTCAGTAACCTGGTTTTTTAAACGCAATTGCAAGCGCTGAGCATACGCAATTGCGTTATAGGTAATCAGAGGTTTCATAAGTAATTCAACGTGGTCGTTTGACCAGGCACGCTGAGGTTAAATCCTCAATATTGGTGTGACCCAACAAGCCTAACGTTCTGTCTACTTCTCCTCTCAGCAGGCTCAGCGCATGTGCCGCGCCCGCTTGGCCACCCGCCGCTAGCCCGTAAAGCGTCGCTCTTCCAAGCCAAACGGCGTCTGCGCCTAACGCCAGTGCTTTTATAATATCGGTGCCGCGCCGAAACCCGCTATCCACAAACACATGGCAGCGTTCCCCTACGCAGGCTTTTACGTCGGCCAAGGTATCCATGGGCGAGAGCGAGTGATTGAGCTGCCTTCCACCGTGGTTGGAAAGCACGATACCGTCAACGCCAAGTTTTACGGCCTGTTCGGCTTCTTCCGGCGCCAGGATCCCTTTGAGAATTATCTTGCCCGGCCACGTCTCACGTAACCAGGCAATGTCTTCCCAGTTAAGCGACGGGTCCAACTGCGCGCCGATAATTTGCGATGCGCCTTGTGCGCCACGCTTTTCCGGTGGCAGAAGCTCATCCAGGTTTTTAAAGGTGGGCAGACCGGGCAGCAACACATCCAGCATCCAGCGAGGCTTGGTCATCATGTGTGCCAGGTTGGCGAAGGTGGGTTTCATGGGCCGCCGGAAATTGCGCACGTCCCACTCACGGTTGCCGTAAATGGCGCTATCCGTAGTGATCACAATGGTTTCAAAACGGGCGTCCCGGCAGCGCTTGATAAGCGATTTTACGAAGGCTCGGTCACGATAGAAGTAGAGCTGCATCCACGTCGTCAATCCTTCAATGGCCTGAATATCTTCCATGGCAGTGGTAGAGACATTGCTCAGTACAAACGGGATATTCGCATCGCGGGCGGCATAGGCAAGTTTTCGGTCGCCATCACGCGTCAGCATGCCGTTAAATCCTGTTGGACCAATCGCTACTGGCATTTGGTAAGAACGGTCAAACAGTGTTGTGCTTAAATCCCGCGTACCCACCTTTGTCATTGTTCTGGGTTCAAACAGATATTGATCGAACACAGTGCGATTATGATGCAGCGTATGTTCATCATCGCTTCCGCCATGAACATATTCAAACACGAAGTTCGGCAGTCTTTTTCTTGCGATGCGCTCAAGATCATTGATATTTATTGATTTTTTATAATTTGAACCCGTGTAAAGCTGGCGTTTCATGGTGCGTTACCTTCAACCAAAGTATAGGGTGTTTAGGCTTTTGTTTATCTCGCCATACTACCATACTAGTCGTATCAGATAAGGGCGTCATGCCCCTTCACCCAGGCGGCGGCAGATGAGTGACACAAACACCACGCTACAAGCGCTATGGCAGGAGACGTCGGAGACCGAATCGGTTCGTCAGCGTCTTTACCAGGTACTGCGCCAGTCGATTATTCAAATGGTGTTGGAACCTGGCCGAGCGCTGTCTGAAAAAGAAGTGGCGGACGCTTTTTCGGTCAGCCGTCAGCCAGTGCGCGAGGCCTTTATCCGTCTTTCTGAAGCAGGGCTGATCGAAGTCCGGCCACAGCGTGGCACTTATGTGGTCAAAATATCTCAGCGAGCAGTGCTTGAAGCGCGCTTTGTACGTGAGGCGGTTGAGGTAGCCGTAGTACGTCAGGCAACGGTCAAAGGGCTTCCCGACGAAGTGCTCACCGAGTTACACGACTTGCTGGAGCGCCAGCGCCGCTGTATTGAGCCGCACGACACCATTCGTTTCTACCGTCTTGATGAGCGTTTTCACAAAACGCTGTCACTGGGCGTTGGGCAACAGGCCGCCTGGAAGGTTATCGAAGAGGTGAGGGCACAACTGGATCGTGTGCGCTACTTAAGCGTTCCTGACACCACACCGATTGCCCGTTTGATTGAACAGCACGCCGATATTATGGCGGCTATTGAAGCCCGCGACGTAGCGCTTGCCGAGCAATCCATGCGGCGCCATTTGCGTGAAATTTTTGTTTCACTTCCCGATCTAGTACAGCGGTTTCCCGAGATGTTCGATACTCAGGAAACGGTATCCCTCATTGAGGAGGCAACCCCATGAAAATCGAACACGCCTATACCATCGTCACCTCGCCGGGGCGCAATTTCGTTACCTTAAAAATCGTTACCGACCAGGGTACCTACGGTATCGGAGATGCCACGCTAAACGGTCGGGAAATGGCCGTGGTCGCCTATTTGGATGAGCACGTAATTCCCGCCTTGATTGGCCGTGATCCTCAGCGCATCGAAGACATTTGGCATTACTTGTATCGTGGTGCTTATTGGCGCCGTGGCCCGGTAACCATGAGCGCGATTGCCGCTGTCGACATGGCCCTTTGGGATATCAAAGCGAAACTCGCGGGTATGCCGCTTTACCAACTGTTGGGCGGCAAGAGCCGCGACCGTGTGATGGTGTATGGCCACGCCACAGGGCGCGATATCGATTCGTGCCTTGAAGAAGTCGCCCGCCATGTAGATGAAGGTTATAAAGCCGTGCGCGTGCAGGCTGGTGTGCCGGGTATCGCGAGTATTTATGGTGTTGCTAAAAAAGAGGGCGAGCCCTACGAGCCTGCGGATGCCGATTTACCCGCCGAGCACGTCTGGAGTACCAGCAAATATTTGAATCACGTGCCTAAACTGTTTGCCGCTGTACGTGAGCGCTTTGGTGATGATCTGCATATTTTGCACGATGTTCACCACCGCCTAACACCCATTGAAGCAGCCCGCTTGGGCAAGGACGTTGAGCCTTACCATCTTTTCTGGCTTGAGGACTGCGTACCGGCTGAAAACCAGGAAGCGTTTGGCCTTATACGTCAACACACCACCACACCGCTAGCGGTAGGTGAGGTATTCAATAGTATTCATGACGCCAAAGCGCTGATCGAAAACCAGTGGATCGACTATATTCGTGCCACGTTGACTCACGCTGGTGGCATCACTCACGTGCGCCGTATTGCTGATTTGGCGGGTCTTTACCACGTACGTACCGGTTTCCATGGGCCGACCGATCTATCTCCGGTGTGCCTGGGGTCGGCTATTCACTTTGATACCTGGGTGCCTAACTTTGGTATTCAGGAGTACATGCCGCATACCAGCGCGACTGACGAGGTGTTTCCTCACGATTATCGGTTTGAGGATGGCCACTTTATCGTTGGCGAAACGCCTGGGCATGGCGTGGATATCGACGAAGAGCTTGCCAAGCAATACCCCTATAAGCGTGCCAGCCTGCCGGTTAACCGGTTGGAGGATGGCACTCTTTGGCATTGGTGACCTAAAGAACGGATAAGGAGTTTTGCATCCATGAAAGCATTTCAGGTCAAGGCGCCCCATGACTACCAGGTCGCCGATGTTGAAGTACCCACTGCCGCCGCAGGCGAAGTACGGGTACGCGTAGCGTTTGCCGGTATCTGCGGTTCGGATATGCATATTATCCACGGCGATAACGCCTTTGTGCGCTTTCCGCGTATCACGGGCCACGAATTTGCGGGCGTTATTGACGCGGTAGGCGAAGGCGTAACGGGTGTAGCCGTGGGTGATCGCGTCTGCGTTGACCCGGTGATTAGTTGCGGCACCTGCTACCCGTGCCGCATTGGCCGCCCCAACGTGTGCGGCGCCCTTGAGGTAATTGGCGTACACCGTAACGGCGGTTTTGAAGAGTTCGTGGCGGTGCCCGCAGCGAATGTTCACAAGCTGCCGGATCATATCAGCCTGGACGCCGCTGCCTTGGTAGAGCCCTACACCATTGCCGCCAACGTGCTGGACCGCATGCAGCCGCACCCCGGTGATCGGCTGCTGATATTGGGCGCAGGCGTGATCGGCATGACGATCCTGCAGATGGCCCGGGCCTTGGGCATTGAAGAGATCATCGTCACCGATGTTATCAATGAGCGCCTGGAGGCCGCTAAAGCGCTGGGCGCCACGCACGTTCTCAACAGCCGTGAGCAGGACGTCGAAACAGAGGTGCTGGCCTTAACCCAAGGTGAAGGCGTACCGCTGATTGCCGACGCTGCATGTGTGCCGGCGCTGCTTCCTCAGATGCTGCGGCTGGCATCGCCCGCGGGCCGTATTGGTCTGCTCGGGTTCAGCGTGCAGCCAAGCGATCTGGTGCAGCTTGAAGTGATCAAAAAAGAGCTGACACTGGTCGGTTCACGGCTTAATAATCGTAAGTTTCCGGAGGTGCTGGCGCTAATGGCAAGTGGCAAGCTGGACCCGTTGGCGCTGGTTAGCCATCGGTTACCGCTGAGCGATATGCCTGGTGCCATCGATATGCTTGATCACCGTCCTGAAGAAGCCCGTAAAGTACTGATTCAAGTCAGTGCTTAACGTCCACGCCCACTCATATCAACCATTCACATTAACTACGCGCACTAACAATCAACAATGCAAAGTGCAGGAGCGATAAAAATGATCAAGAAGCTATTAACCAGTGCGGTACTTGGAACGGTTCTTCTCAGTGCGCAATCTGCGCTTGCCGCCGACTACACGCTACGCTTTGGCCATTTGGCCAACGAGCAGAACATCTGGCACCAGGCGGCTGAGAAGTTCAAGGAAGAAGTAGAAGCCAACTCTGACGGCCGTATTGAAGTTCGCCTTTACCCCAGCGAGCAGTTGGGCAATGAAATGGATGTGATCAACAGCATTCAGCTGGGCACGGCGGACATGACGATTACCGGCGAGAGCCTGCAAAACTGGGCGCCCAAGGCGGCCATGATGGCCGTGCCTTATGCCTTCCGTGACTCCGAGCATCTGCACGCAGCCGTTAACGGTGAGATCGGCACCGAGATTGAAGAGCAGATCACAGAGCGTACCAATCTGGTGCCCTTGACCTGGTTTGAGCGTGGCCCTCGCGAGCTGACCGCCGACCGTCCGATCCGCACGCCAGAAGAGTTGGACGACCTACGCCTGCGCGTGCCTAACGTGCCGCTTTTCGTGGATACCTGGCAGGCGATGGGTGCACGCCCAACGCCCATGGCGTTCAGTGAAGTGTTCACCGCACTTCAGCAGAACACGCTGGAAGGTCAGGAAAACCCGCTTAGCCTGATCGAAAGTGCCAGCTTCAACGAGGTGCAGGACTACGTCAACATGACCGGTCATGTGCGCAGCTGGATCTACGTTGTGATTGGTCGTAACCAGTTGGAAAATATGCCTGAAGATCTTCAGCAGGTGGTACGTGATGCTGCTGAGACCATGCAGGCGTATGAGTCAGAGCTGTTTGTCGAAGACCAAATGCGTCTTGAACAGACGCTGCAGGAGCGCGGCATGGAGTTCGTTGAGGTGGATGTCGATGCCTTCGCTGAAGCGGCCCGTCCAGCGGTACTAGAAGCATTGACCCCTGAACAGCGTGAGATTTTCGACGCCATTCAAGGCCTGTAAGTCGGTAAGTAATGACGATGGGCTGGTCGTGCGCCAGCCCATCGTCTATCTGCAAGAGTGGTTTATCCCATGAGGATACGTTTATGAGCTCGGATCAAAAAGCGCTTGAGCAAGAAGCGTTGGAGAGTTTGGATTCGATGTCGGTAGTACCCAGGCTGCAAGGTCCTATTGGGCGCTTGATTGACTGGGTGGATACCTGTTTTCTAACCCTGGCTGTGCTTGCACTGGTCGCTATTGCGGGCACGGTGCTGTTGCAGGTGAGTTCTCGGCTATTTCTGCCGTTCTCCATTGCCTGGACAGAAGAGCTCTCGCGCTACCTGTTTATCTACATGGTGGCGCTCTCGGTCGGCGTGGTGATGCGCCAGCACCGCAATATCAGTGTCGAGCTGTTCCATCATATGCTTGGCCCACGCGTGAAAGCCGCGTTTCAGGCGCTGATCTGCTTGATGATTGGGGTATTTGCGTTTCTGGTGCTGCCCTATGCCTGGCAGTATGCCCAGAACGGTACCTGGCAGACCTCGCCAACGCTGCGGATTCCCATGCTGTATATCTTTTTCTCAACGGTAGTCACCTTTGCGCTACTCCTGGCTTATAGCGTGCTGGGGTGTCTTGAGGGAATTATCGCAATGTGTCGTCCCTCTGCCACCCGTAAACAGGAGTCGTAAGCATGGAAGTTATTATTCTGTTTAGTGTTTTTCTGATACTTCTCGTGGTGGGTATGCCCATTGCGTTTGCGCTTGGTATCGCCTCTGTATCGTATCTATTGCTGGAGGGCATTTCGCTCACCATCGTACCCCAGCGTATGTACGCGGGTATCGACACCTTCGTTCTGCTATGTATTCCGGGGTTTGTGCTGGCCGGTAATCTGATGAACGTGGGCAATATCACCGAACATATCGTGCGCTTCTCCAATGCGCTGCTTGGCCATATTCGCGGCGGGCTAGGCCTTGCCAACGTAGGCGGCTCGATGATTTTTGGCGGTATTTCCGGTACCGCTGTGGCGGACTCCGCGAGTATCGGCTCGGTGATGATTCCGGGCATGGCGCGCTCGGGCTATGACAAGCCCTTTGCCGCCGCGGTGACGGCCGCCTCGTCAACCATAGGGCCGATTATTCCACCCAGCGTGCCGATGATTATTGCAGGCTCATTAAGTGGTATCTCCGTAGGCCGGATGTTTTTGGCTGGTGCGGTGCCTGGCCTTTTAATGGGTCTGGCCATGATGGTCACGGTGTACATTCTGGCTGTTCGTCGCGGCTACCCCAAGGAGAAGCGCGTGCCGGTCCTGCAGCTTCTGCGCGAAGCGAAAACAGCCTTCTGGGCGCTGTTGATGACTGTGATTATTCTGTACGGCATCATTGGCGGCTTCTTTACGCCCACCGAAGCCTCGATTGTGGCCAGTCTTTACGCCCTGGTGGTAGGCATGTATGTCTACAAGGGGCTTACTTGGCGCAAACTGCCGGGCATTCTGGTCGATACCGTTTTGACCTCGTCAGCGCTTTTGTTGATGGTGGGCCTGGCTAACCTGTTCGGCTGGATTCTGACCAGCGAGCAGATTCCTCAGATGATCGCCACGCTGATTCTTTCCATCAGTGAAAACCCGCTGATCGTGCTGCTGATTCTCAACCTGATCCTGCTGTTTGTCGGCGCCTTCATGGAAACCATCGCCGCGCTGATCATTCTATTCCCGGCCCTCGTAGGCGTGGCCACCGGTGTGGGTGTGGACCCAGTGCACTTTGCCGTCATTGCCGTGCTTAACCTGATGATTGGCCTGACCACGCCGCCGGTCGGGGTGTGTCTGTTTGTCGTCGCTGGCATCGGTAAGCTGCCCATGCTTTCGGTAGCGCGAGCGATTGTCCCTTTCCTGCTATGCAACCTGGCAGTACTGATGCTGGTGACCTACGTACCGGCTATTTCACTCTGGCTGCCTAATCTGCTGATGGGGAGTAACTAGGCATGTCCATGAAACGTATTAATGCAGCGCCGCCATCCGGCCATATCAGCATTGTCCATCTTGGCTTGGGCGCGTTTCACCGTGCTCACCAAGCGGTTTATCTTGAGCGCTATCGCCAGCGCACAGGCGATGGCGAGTGGGGCGTATGTAGCGCCAATTTACGCTCGAGTGTTGACCTGGTAGATAGCCTGCGCAAGGCGGGTTACCACTATCAGGTGGCGGAATATGCCGACAGCCAGACGCTGACGCTACGCGAGATCGGCGTGATTGAAGAAACGCTGTTTTCCGGCCGCGATGCGTCGGGCAACTGGGGGCGGGATAGAGACGCGCTGCTTGAGCGGCTGGCGGCGCCAGCGACGCGTATTGTCACGCTGACCGTGACGGAAAAAGGGTATTTCCTGAACCCGGCCAGCGGTGAGCTGCGCCTGGATGACCCCATGGTAGCGGGCGATATCGCCTCACCTGGCGAGCCGCGGACCGCTCCTGGCTTACTGGTTGAAGCGCTGGCTCGGCGGCACGCCGCGGGCGTGGCACCGTTTACCGTGCTTTCGTGCGATAACATGCCACACAACGGTCAGCGTACTCGTAAAGCCGTGGTTAAGCTTGCCCAGCAGCGTAGTGCTGAACTTGCCGAGTGGATTGATGCGGAAGTGGCGTTTCCAAGCTCCATGGTCGACCGCATTGTGCCAGCGATGACCGACGCTGACTTTGAGCGCTTAGCTACCTTGGGCGTTGCTGATCCTAATGCCGTGGTGGGTGAGGCATTCTCGCAGTGGGTGGTAGAGGACAACTTCCCCACCGGGCGGCCAAGCTGGGAGGCCGACGGCGTAGAAATGGTCGCCGATGTTGCCCCGTTTGAAACCATGAAGCTGCGAATGTTGAACGGTAGCCATTCTCTGCTGGCCTATCTGGGTGCTTTGGAAGGTGTTGAAACGGTGTATGACGGCATCAACCAACCGGCACTGCGCGCGCTGCTGCGCCGCTACATGCTGGAAGAAGCCGCACCGACGCTTAATATGCCCGAAGGCACTGACCTTGCGGCGTACGCTGATTCGCTACTTTCACGCTTTACCAATGACAGCTTGCGCCACCGTTTGCAGCAGATCGCCATGGACGGCAGCCAGAAGCTGCCCCAGCGCTGGCTGAGCGGCGCTCTTGAGCGTATTCAAGTGGGTCAGGCATCGCCTTGCACTGCATTAGGAATGGCTGGGTGGATTCGTTATACCGATGGCCAAGAGCTAAACGGCAAGCTTTATACCGTTGATGATCCCATGGCAAAGCAGTTTGCTGAGCTACATCAGACTCACGGTGGCCAGCCGGTCGCGTTGGTAAACGCATTTTTAGCCATGGACGAAGTGGTACCGCCCGCGTTGGCAACACATCAGCCGTTTGTCGACGACGTAGTAGCGGCCTATCGCGCCTTAACGCAAGATGGGTTAAATGCCGCGTTAGCAGCGCTAGGCATCGAAGGATAGGGAGTTATTTATGGAGCATACCTGGCGCTGGTTCGGCCCTAACGATGCGATACGTCTTGAAGAAATTCGCCAGGCCGGTGCGACCGGCATTGTGACGGCACTGCATGAAATACCTAATCACCAAGTGTGGCCGGTCGAGGCTATTCAAGCGCGCAAGAACCTGATTGAGACCGCCGGGCTTCGCTGGTCGGTGGTTGAAAGTGTGCCGGTCCATGAAGCGATAAAGCAGGGCCTGCCCGAGCGCGATGCGTTGATTGAAACGTACTGCCAAACGCTGCGCAATTTGGCGGCCTGTGGCATCGACACGGTGTGCTACAACTTTATGCCGGTGCTCGACTGGACGCGCACGGATCTCGTCCATGTACTGCCGGATGGTGCGCTGGCACTGCGCTTTGATCACACCGCGTTTGCGGCGTTTGATCTCTTTATTCTTAAGCGGCCAGGAGCCGAGGCTGAGTATAGCGAAGCGGATAAGCGGATGGCCCAACGCTACCTGGAGACGCTTGACCAGTCCGCCCGTGACAAGCTGGTTACAACACTGATCGCCGGGCTGCCTGGGGCGGAAGAGCACTATACGCTGGATCAGTTTCGGGATGTGCTGGCGGAGTATGCCGAGGTTGATGCTGAAAAGCTGCGCGAAAATCTTGGCTACTTTTTACAGGCAATTATTCCAGTGGCTGAAGAAGTCGGCATTCGTATGGCGATCCACCCGGATGACCCACCCCGGCCGCTTCTGGGCTTGCCGCGAGTGGTGTCAACTCATGAGGATGCACAGTGGGTGGTGGATCATGTGCCCAGCCCGGCCAATGGTCTAACGTTTTGCACCGGCTCTTATGGTGTTCGTGAAGACAACGACCTGGTTGCCATGGCTCGCCACTTTGCCCCGCATATTCACTTTATCCACCTGCGTGCCACAAAGCGCGAGGTGGACCCACGTTCATTCCACGAAGCGCCGCACCTGGAAGGTAACGTTGATATGGTCGGCGTTATTCAGGCACTGGTCGAAGAGGAGCGTCGCCGTGAAAAAGAGGGCGGGGCGCGTTTGCCATTACGCCCCGACCATGGCCACCATATTCTTGACGATCAACAGCGTAAAACCGCGCCGGGCTACCCGCTTTATGGCCGTATGCGCGGGCTTGCCGAACTGCGCGGTATTGAGCTTGCGGTACGCCAGTTGATGGATTAAATAGCTATCTGAAGCGTGCTGAAAAGTAGCCCACCCTGAATCGGGACCTCAAAGAACCTCACTGCTTAAGCAGCCGTGGGGTTCTTTTTGTCGGTGCACTCGTGTGTCGGTAATTATCTAAGCGACTAAACGGGCAATCACGCTAGGCAATTCATTGGCATGCTGAATGCTAACGGCGCCTTCGGGCGTGCTCTCTTCATCAGGAAAGTGGTTAATATGGATAACGTGCATACCTGCAGCCAACCCGGCTTCTACGCCTACGGCCGCATCGTCGATCACAATGCACTGCTCGGGCGCGTAGCCCATTGCCGCCGCCGCCTTGCGGTAAAGCTCGGGGTCGGGTTTCCAGACATTCAGGGTATAAGCACTGAATAAATTCCCTTTAAAATGGTGGCCTAAACCAGTGCTTTCCATGGCACAGCGGATCTTGCGCTCGGGGCCGTTAGATACCACGGCTTTGGCGTAGCTGCTTAATTGATCAAGCGCATCTGGAATGCCAGCGATGGGTTCAAGCTCTGCCCGCATGCGGGCTTCCATGCGTGTCCGCATACCGGCTTCAAGCGTCGCCGCTTGGTCTTCTGAGAGGGGCTGAAAACGCGCTTCTAACGTATTGACTATCGTGTGAAAGCGTACTCCACGAAACTCTTCCATATACTGACGCGCAGAGAACGGTAGGCCGAACTCCGGAAGAATGTCGCCCATTACCTCTGCAAGGAGTACTTCGCTGTCTACCAGCGTACCATCGCTGTCAAACAGTAGGCAGTAATCGGCGGTCATTGCGCTGGGCGTTGCTCTGGGCATAGCAGGGCTCATTGGCGTACGTCCTCGTTAACCAGGTTAATGGGAGGCTTGCCCTGTAGGGCCAAGCGAATATTATCCACGGCGCGCTGAGCCATTGCCTGGCGAGTCTCATGTGTTGCGGACCCAATATGGGGCAGGGCAACGACGTTGGCCATGTTAAGTAAAGGGGAGGTGGCTGGCAGCGGTTCCTGCTCGAAGACATCCAGACCCGCTGCTTTAATGGTGCCTTTCTCAAGTGCGTCAATCAGCGCTGATTCATCGACGACTTTACCGCGGGCAATGTTGATGAAAATACCTGAGGACTTCATGCGTGCAAACTCGTCGGCACCGATTAGGTGCTTGGTCTCTGCGGTTAGCGGGACGGTCACACAGACAAAGTCTGCTTTTTCCAATAGTTCGTTAAGCTCACAGCGCTTGGCGCCTAGCTCTTTTTCGCGTTCAGGTTTGGGAGACGCGTTGGAGTAGAGAATCGACATGCCAAAGCCGAGCGCACCGCGCCGGGCAACCGCTTGGCCGATGCGTCCAAAACCTATCATGCCCAGCGTTTTTCCGTGTACGTCGTTACCAAAGTGATCAGGGCCAAGGCTGGCTTTCCAGTTGCCCGCTTTCACCCATTCGGCAAGTTCTGTTACCCGGCGTGCTGAGGCCATCACCAGCGCAAAACCGGTATCAGCGGTCGTTTCAGTGAGCACATCAGGCGTGTTGCACAGCATAATGCCACGCTTGGTTAACTCATCCACGGGGATGCTGTCGTAACCCACCGAAATTGTCGAAATAACTTCAAGCGCGGGCGCCGCATCCAGTAATTCAGGTGTGATGGGCAGTCCTGAGCCGATAATACCGTGTGCCTTCGATAGTATGTCGAGCACATCTTGCTGAGTGGGATCAAGTGGCCCTGAGTGCTCAATAAGCTCAAAGTGTTGCGCTAGCGTTTCTTTTAGTGGATCGCCAAGTCGTCCAGTCACAATGATACTTTTTTTCATGCTATCTCCTCGTGTTGTGATTGTTACATGTGACCTTAGTGCTCAAGTTGTTCCAGCTTGTCCCTGGTGGGCAAACCTTCCATATCACCGACGACTTGTACGGCCTGGGCGCCGACCAGATTGCCACGTTTAAGCGCATCACGAGCAGTTAGGCCATCCAGCAGTGCGCTGATCGCACCGACCGCGAAGCCATCGCCAGCCCCTACGGTATCAACAACGTTGGCGACCGGCTGGCCGGGCACGTTGATGCTTTCCAAAGAGCCTCCCAGCGTGCCGCGATAATAGCTGCCCTCTGGCCCCAGCTTGATGATAACGGCCTTGGCACCGCGCTCAAGGTAGAAGTCGGCAATCGCTTCGGGCGATTCGCAGCCGGTCAAAAGCCGCCCTTCGGAAAGTCCCGGTAGCACCCAGTCAGCAAGACTTGCCAGCTCATTTAAGGTATCACGCATGACAGCTTCGCTGGGCCAAAGTGATGGGCGTAAATTGGGGTCGAAGGAAATGCTGGCGCCGCTTTGGCGTGCCTGCTGCATCAAGTGGCGGGTTAATTCCAGGGCGCTTTTAGAAAGCGCAGGGGTAATGCCGGTAGCATGCAGATGAGTGAGCGACTGAAAATCGATGGAAGCGGCATCTTCAATGCTTAAGTGGCTGGCGGCACTGCCGCGCCTGAAGTACTCAACCCGTGGGTCGGCACCGTTTTCTGCGCGCTCTTTGAACATCAGCCCGGTGGGGTGGTGTTCATCAAGATGAATATACCGGTCGTCAACTCCTTCAGCTTTTAAAGACTGCTGAATAAACCTGCCCTGGCTGTCGGTGCCCACTCGGCTCAACCAGCCAACGTGAAAACCCAGGCGCGAGAGGCCGATGGCGACGTTATTGTCGGCGCCTGCTAAACGGCGATGAAAGCTTTCGACTTCTGCTAGATCACCCGGTGTATTCGCCACCAGCATGGCCATGGCTTCGCCAAAAGTCAGTATCCGTGGGGAGGAGAGCGTTGTATTTGCCATCAGGATATTCTCTTTTTAAGGGTGTTAAGGATTTGGCTAAAGCGTTGTACTGCCGCGGATCTGTAAACGTGGCGCATGGCGGTAGCATACGGGCGATGCCTGTGCTGAGCCGTTAAGCTGGTTGAGCAGGCAACTGACGGCAGCATGGCCGATATCATCGGTAGGCTGGGCCAGGGTGGTGATGCCTGGCGTTATCAGCTCACACCAATCCAGTTCGTCAATTCCCATTAAACCGGTAGGACCTGGTGTGATCCCCAACTGTTGAAAACTGCGTGTCATAGCGAGCGTGACGTTACCGTTAGCGCATAAAACAGCGCCTGGAGATGAGGCAGTGTGCTGGGTAAAGTTGGCTAGCGTTTCAATGTGAGGCGCTGAATTGTCCAGTATTAGCGTCTGACTTTTGATCCCTAAGCTCTCTGCTTGCTGGTTAAAGCGCTGTAGCCGTTCCTGGCGGGTACTGGCATGTGCAGGCGACTCACTGACATAGAGAAGGGAGCGATACCCTTGTTGCACGAGATGATTCAGTGCCATATCAATCGCTAGCGCGTTATCAAGCCCGATCACATCAACGTCAAGTTGGTGAACTTCGCGGTCAAGTAGCACGAGGGGGACACCGCTATGCATGAGTGCCTGTAACTGAGCTTCAGGCTGCCCGGTAGCATTAATCATCAAGCCTTCTACCTGATACGACGTCAGCAGGCGCAGGTGCTGCTGTTCTCGTTCTGGGTCGTTATCGGTATTGCAGACGATTAATGAATAACCGTGAGTCCGAGCCGCTTGCTCTATGCCGTGGACAACTGCCACTGAGAACGGATTGCGGATATCGGCCACCAGTACGCCCAGTAGGCGCGAGCCGCCTCCCTTGAGACCGCGTGCCATTAAATTAGGCTGGTAGCCCAGCGTCGTGGCGGCGTTGGCAATGCGCGCTTGAAGGCTGGGCGTTAGCCGTTCGCGCTCCGGGCCGAAAAAGCGCGATACGCTGGTTTTAGACGTGCCCGCCAGCTTAGCGACTTCAATAAGTGTGGCGCGCACAGAGGCAGGGGGCATGTTGGCTATCCATTAAACAGTAAAATGGGAACGTTCCCAATCGGCTCCAACATAGTGAGTTTTGAGTTTAAAGGCAATACGCCTTAAGGCTCAGTAGAAGAGTCGGCGAAAACACATGGTTAAGAAAAATTAAGTGGACGGCCTCTGCTAGGCTGTAGAGACAAGCATAATAGGCGAACGTAATGCAGTCCCACGAGTACCAACAATATGATGCCACCGGCCTTGCCGAACTGATCCGCCGCCGGGAGGTGAGTCGCGCAGACGTTCTGGAGGCTGCCTTTAAGGCGATTGAAGCACTAAATCCTGCCCTAAAAGCGGTCGTTAGAACGCGATTTGAGAAAGCCCGGCGTGAGAGCGAGGAGATCGCCGATGACGCGCTCTTTGGTGGAGTGCCCACCTTAAGTAAAGATCTGTTGATGGGGTTGGCCGGTGAACCCTTGGCCTCCGGATGTGCTGCGTTAACTCAGTGGCGCCCTAAAGAGGATTCGCCGATTATCCAGCGCGCAAAAGCTGCGGGTTTGGTCGTTATTGGGCAAACAGCCACGCCTGAATTGGGATTGATGGGAATTACCGAGCCTAAAGCCTTTCCGCACCCTGTTAACCCGTGGCGGAAGGGGTATTCACCCGGTGGCTCCAGCGGCGGTGCAGCCGTGGCAGTGGCTAGCGGAATTGTGCCGTTGGCGTTGGCCGGGGACGGTGGTGGCTCCATCCGTATTCCTGCCAGCTACTGTGGGCTTTTTGGCTTTAAACCTACGCGTGGGCGGATGCCGCTTGACCCAAACCATGGGGAAGTGTGGCAGGGGGCGGTCATTGAGCATGCGTTGACGCGCAGCGTACGAGATAGTGCGGCGCTGTTGGAGAAGGTGAACGGTATGGCGCCTTCCGGCCCGTACCCAGTGCGCGCTGAAACCGGCTTCGTAACGGCATTAGCGTCCTCGCCTAAGCGATTACGTATTGCGGTATCGCTGGGCGAGCCTTTAAGCCGTGGCTTGGGCACGCAGTTAAGCTCGGAAGTAAAAACAGCGGTTAATAAAGCTGCCGCCGCGCTAACGGAAATGGGCCATGAGGTGGAGTGGTGCGAGCCGGCGGTGGATGGTGAAGCCCTGGCAGATAGCTACCTGACGCTTTACCTTGGCCACTTGGCGGCGGACCTTAGCTGGATTAGCCAACAAACCGGCGTACCCATGCACCGCTTGGCGATTGAACCCTCTACACGTGCTATCGGCCGGTTGGGAAGCAAGCTGTTAGCGCAGGATTACGAGCTGGCGAAACGCCATTGGCACGTTGCCGCTGAACAGATGAGCCGTTTTCATCAACGCTTTGATGCGCTGGTGATGCCGGTCACCGCAGATACCGCCCCTGAAATTGGCGAGCTCTATCCATCCGCGGCACGTGAACGCTTAATGTCTGTGCTGGCCATTCCTGGGGCATCATCGCTGGCGCTAAAGGCAGGCTTGTTAAAGAGGCTGGCGGTGGACGCCCTTGGCCGCACGCCGTTCACCCAATTAGCCAATCTGACCGGCCAGCCCGCCATGTCAGTGCCTTTGCATATGGCCGCCAATGGCCTACCGGTAGGCGTGCAAATAGTCGGGCGGTTTGGTGAAGATAAACAGCTCTTACAGCTAGCTGCGGCATTGGAACGGTACGATGCCTGGCAGCATCAATTACCGCTGCAAGCGTTCCGCTCTTAGGCAGGGTAAACTACGCGGCTTTACTATGCCGCTTGGCCTTATGCATGCATCCAACCTATGAATTAAACGACGCTGGAGACCGCTACTTTGACGGTCTGGTCGACAAGTTTTCACGCTCGCTTTACCAAGCGCCTCGCGGCGAGCTGCGCTTGGCGATGCTGGATTACTTGCTGCCGCAAATGCTTGAACTAACTCAGCAGCCCGTACTGGATGTCGGCGGCGGGTTAGGCCAGCAGGCGGCGTGGTTTGCCGAACGCCAGCACCCGGTCACCATGGCCGAGCCCTCGCTGGATATGCTTACGTATGCCAAACATTGGCACAGTGAAGCTAAGCGGCTGTCTGGCGAGGCGATGACCTACGTGCATGCCCCGCTTCAGGATTTAGGCCAGCAAGCTCCTGGCCCCTGGCCGTTGATTACCTGCCATGCGGTGCTTGAGTGGTTGGGCGACCCGCGCTCAGCGATGGCAAGCCTGGCAAGCCTGCTCGCGCCCGGCGGGCAGTTGAGCCTGATGGTGTTTAACCGCGATGCACTGCGCTTTTCCAACGCGGTGAAAGGCAATTTGGAAAAGGCGCTAAGTGATCGTTTGGAAGGCATGGGCAAGCGGCAGCGCTTAACGCCTATTTCGCCGGTCACCCACGCTGAGATGGTGGCATGGGGGGCGGAAAACAGTCTTGAAGTGGCAAGCGTTGCGGGTATCCGTGTATTTCAGGACTACCTACGCCTGCCTCCCGCCAGCGATAAAGAGCGTGAAACGCTGCTGGCGCTCGAAAAGAAGTACTGCCAACAAGACCCGCACTGGCGGCTGGGTCGTTATTTACTCTACACGTTGATTAAACCGGAGACTTCCCAATGAGTGCCCAATCACCTGCCTGCCAACTGCTGGAACGTCAACAGGATGACTACACGGCACTTATGGTCGTAGCGCCACCGGTTGATGCTTGGTTAATCGCGCAATCCGCAGGCGTTATCAGCGGTGATCTTGGTGTGCTAAGCGAGTGGCAAGCGGTAGGCAAGCAGGTCTATAGCCCCTTCGCGCTGCCTGAAAATGCCGTTACCCACGGCGAGATAGTGTTGTTCTGGCCTAAAGCGCATCAGCTAGGCATTTGGTGGCTTGAGTGGCTATGCAGCGTGCTACCCACGGGCACGGCCATTGAAATTATCGGTGAGCACAGTGGCGGCGTGAAACGCGTGCCTAACGTACTCGCAGAGCGGGGGATGATGTGTGACAAGCGCGATAACGCGCGGCGCTGTTCACTCTTTGCCACACGCACCATCGCGCTTGAGAATACCCTGGAAGACGCTTGGCAGCGCTTTGATGCTTTGGGCTTAACGCTGGTTAGTCATCCCGGCGTTTTTGGTCATGGCAAGGTAGATGAAGGCACGCTGCTACTATTGGACAGCCTGGAAAAAGAGCTGCCTAAAGCGCCTCAACGTATTCTCGATATGGGCTGTGGCGATGGCATTATTAGCGCTTGGCTTGCCAAACGTGGCCATGCGGTAACCGCCGTGGATGTCAGCGCTTTTGCTGTAGAGGCAGCGCATCGCACGCTAGAGGCTAATCAGGTTAATGGGCACGCTTTGCAAAGCGATGTATATAGCGCATTGGAAAGTGAAACCTACGATTTTATTATTAGTAACCCGCCGTTTCATCAAGAGCGAGACGTAAGCTATGGGCCCAGCCAACGCTTGATTCGCCAAGCGCCCAAGCATCTTGCTAACCGTGGGCGTCTCATCATCGTCGCCAATGTGTTCTTGCCTTATCCGGACCTTCTCACCGAGGCTTTTGGCAGCTTTGAAACGCTTGCTGATAATCGGCGGTTTCGGGTCTACCGTAGCCAGCGTAGCTGACACTATTTCCTCACACTAACCATATTCAACTACCGACGCATCCCCATTTCACGGCTATGATGCTGATAGGCATTGGGCACTTTAATGAACGTTGTGCGAGGTAGCGACGATGGTTAAAAGCAGTAGAAGCATCGTGATATTGGGAAGTGCAGTTGTGCTAGGTGGATTGCTGGCGCTGGGGTTGGTAGGAGGTGGCAGCTATATCAAGCAGGCGGCCGACGTGTGGCAGCAGTCTTCGCGCAATGTCACCGTGCGTGGTTTGGCCGAGCGCGAGGTGGCGGCCGACTTGGTGCTATGGCCGTTTAACTACAGCGTGAGCGCTAATAGCTTAAGCGACCTGGAGCAGCAGCTTTCCAATAATGACCAGGCGATTCGTCGCTTTTTGGAGTCTCAGGGATTTGAACCCGGGCATATCAGCACAACACCCCCCAGAATTACCGACCAGTTTAGTAATCTCTATGGCGGGCAGCGCCCTGATGAGCGTTACCGCGCTGAGGCCACGTTACTGCTGCGTTCGCCAGATGTAGAGGGCGTGATGCAGGCGATGCCAGGGACCTCGTCGCTGGTACGTCAAGGGGTTTTGCTCTCGCCAAGTTACGAGTACCAAACCGAGTTTCTATTTACCGGCTTGGAGGCGATCAAGCCTGAGATGATTGCCGAGGCGACGGCTGACGCGCGTAATGCCGCCCAGCAGTTTGCAGAAGACTCCGGGAGTCAGGTAGGGCAGATCCGCCAGGCAACCCAAGGCTATTTCTCGATTGATGATTTGGACAGCTATACTCCGCATATCAAGCGTGTCCGAGTGGTGACGACTATCGACTATGCCTTAAAAGATTAGGAAGCCCCGTGCACTAAAGCGAGGCATAGCGGATCGCAGTAACGGTGTAGAACACCTTCCCATTCGGAGTAAGCACTTCTACATCGTCATCGACCCCTTTGCCGAGAAGTGCCTTGGCCATGGGCGCATCAATACTGATCCAGCGCTTTTGGGTATCGATTTCGTCGTGTCCTACAATCCGTATGCTAAGCGCTTCGCCATCTTCATCCTCCAGCTCGACAAATGCCCCAAAAAATATCTTGTTGGTGTCTGCGGGTAGTCGATCAACCACCTGCAGCTCATCCAGACGTAGGGTCAAATAGCGAATCCGCGCAATCACACGGTTCAGCTCTTTCTTGTTGTAAGTGTAATCAGCGTTTTCACTACGGTCGCCAAGCGCAGCGGCTTCACCTACTTTTGTTGAGAGTGCGGGGCGTTTGACTCTGGATAAGTGATCCAAAATTCCGCGTAAACGCGCGGCGCCCTCGGCGGTAATCAAATTGCTTTTGGGTGCCTGACGCGGATCTTTTGCCGGATCGCGCCAGCGGGTCATGTTACGACCTTTCATTAAGGGACTCTCATCTGGTTAAAGATAGCGCTGGTTAAAGACGACTGTAGGGTAAAGAGAAAGTAAACAAAAGCACAGTGACATCACTCGCGGCTAGCGAATCAATCAAACGTTCGTTACATTGTGAGAATAGGCTGATTAGCGCTTAACAACGCAGCGTCTATATGTCGATATAAAAACAACTCAGGAGATAATAATGCGCACACGACCGTTTTCTCGTTTGATAATGACTGCAGCGCTTGGCAGCACGCTAATGCTGTTACCCTTAACGGCCTTGGCCTATGAAAACGAACTGTTCTCCTTGAAGAACCGTTGGGAACATACGGTGAGCGACTTGCCAGCTAACCAGCGTGAAGGCACGTTGGACGTTTTGTCCAATGAAGTCACGACGTTGGCCAGCGAAAACCCGGATCAGCCGGAGCTTCTGATTTGGCAGGGCATTATTCTGGCTTCGTATGCGCGTGAACGTGGTGGTTTCGGCGCGTTGGGTATCGCTGGTGATGCGCGTGATGCGCTTGAACAGGCCATTGCGCTTGATCCGCAAGGAGGAAACGGTTCTGCCTACGTCACACTGGGCGCACTTTACGACAACGTACCTGGGCGCCCAATTAGCTTTGGAAGCAGTGAAAAAGCTCAGCAAATGTTTCAGCGTGCCGTTGAGATTCGCCCTGAAGGTATCGACGTCAACTACTATTACGCCGCGTTCCTGCTTGATGAAGGGAACACCGCCGCTGCCCGCGAGCACGCTGAACGCGCGGTGAACGGTACTCCACGAGCGCAGCGTGAACTCTCCGATGAAGCGTTACGCCGCGATGCCCAAGCCATGCTAAACCGTCTGTAACCCCGCCTAGGCCAGGTTGGCATTCCCGGTAGCAAGCATTGATAATGGGGTAATTGTGATTACTGGGAGTGCCGCATGGCATTCAATGCTAAAACTTCATCATTAGAAACACCGCCTTTTGGCCGTGACGATATAGAGCTGATTGAGCGTAAAACGCTTCATCAGGGCTTTTTTCGCTTGGAAGTCATGGAACTACGCCACCGGCTTTTTGAAGGTGGTTGGAGCAAGCCCATGCATCGCGAAGTGCACCACCGTCGCGATGCGGTAGGCGTATTGCTTTACGACCCTGCACGGGATGCGCTTGTGCTGGTGGAGCAGTTTCGTGCTGGTGCTTTCGATGATCCCGTTTCGCCCTGGAAGCTAGAGCTGGTTGCAGGGTTGGTTGAACAAGATGAATCACTCGAAGAGGTTGCCCGGCGCGAAGCGCTGGAAGAGTCGGGCTGCGTGGTAGGCCCGTTAACGCTAATGCATACGTACTACCCAAGCCCTGGCGCGTGCAACGAACGCGTAACGCTTTTTTGTGGGCTGGTTGATACTCAAGGTATGGGCGGTATTCATGGTCTTGACGAGGAGCATGAAGATATCCGTGTTCACGTGGTGTCTTTTCCGACCGCGTGGGAACTCTTGATACAGGGAAGACTCGACAACGCCATGTGTTTGATTGGATTGCACTGGCTAGCTGGTCAGCGTGCTTCGTTGCGCGCGGCATCCCAACGAGCGCTCACGTAAAGTGAAAACCACGAGGAGTGTTCATGGCAAGAACAGCCTATGTCACCGATTTAAAGTCGCTCCAGGGGGAGTGCAGCGCCAACTACCTGCGGTTATTACGCCTGGTGGGCGATATGGAGAGTGGCCAGCGCCGAGAGATCGCCTTAAGCAGTGACGAGCAGTACTTTGGCGATTTGCAGCTTACCGTATTGGAACATGCCCCTTACACCACCATGGTGGCGGTCACTCAAAGCGGTCCGTTGGATTCAGTTATGGACGGCCCGCGCATGCGCGTGCACCTTTACCATGACGTGCGTATGGCGGAGGTGACGGATTTTCAGCGTCAGCGCCACTTTAGTGGCCGCTATCGATATCCTAATGCGCAGATGCATCAGCCTGATGAAAAGCTCCAGTTAAACCGCTTTTTAGGCGAATGGTTAGCGCATGGACTAGCCCATGGTCATACTTGCGATTTACCGGAGATGCGCTAATGCGCCTTGTACAGATTACCGATGCTCACTTGCATGCTGATGTTACTACACGTTCGCGTGCGGGGGTTCCTTGGCTGCATTTTCAACGTGTTCTCGCGGCGGCAGCGGCTGAACGTCCGGACGTTATCGTTGTGACGGGAGACATCAGTCAGGATGAAACAGCGGCTTCCTATGCACTGGCCAAGGAGGCGTTGGCTGACCTTCCTTGCCCGTGGTTTTGGCTCCCGGGCAATCACGACCAGGTAGCATTCATGTGCGCCGAGCATCCGCTGCTTGACGAGGTAGATTTGCAGCAGTGGCGTCTGCTGCTGCTCAATACCCAAGTGCCGGGCCAACCCTTCGGCGAGCTGGGCAGCGAACAGTTGATGGCATTAACGACACGTTTGGAAGAGGATGACCGCCCCACGCTGATTGCCATGCACCATCCACCGGTGGATGTTGGCGCTGACTGGATGGATGCTATCGGCCTACAAGATCGTGAAGCGTTTTGGCAGGTTTTAAGCGCTTATCCTCAGGTGAAAGTCGTGCTGTTTGGTCACGCTCACCAAGCGTATGCGCAGCACATTGAAACAGCGGCAGGTTCAGTGAGTGTTTACGGCTGCCCAGCCATGTCTGATCAGTTTATGCCGGGCGCTGATGAATTTACGATTGATGAAGCCTCACGGCCTGGTTATCGAGTGATAAACCTTAGCGGTGAGCAGTGGGATACCTGGGTCGAGCGCGTTGACGTATAGCGATATCATGTTTTTTATGTTCGTTAGGCGATAAAAGAATAAAAAGATAGTTATTAATTCTTTTGGGTTATTATTGACTCGGCGTTACTCTATCCACAATCGAACGTATAACGTTTTAATTCAGCGTGTACTGCAAGCTTATAAAAATTGGCTTGTTTTGTGAGGTAGCAGACCATGACTCAGTTCTCCCCGCTCTCTTCGACGCCCCGGCGTGAGGTGCCCAGCGCACTTAGCGCCGCGCGTCTCACTCATTTAAAACAGCTTGAAGCCGAGTCCATCCATATCATTCGTGAAGTGGCGGCTGAGTTCAGTAACCCGGTCATGATGTATTCGATCGGCAAAGACTCTTCGGTGATGCTGCACCTGGCGCGGAAGGCATTTTATCCCGGTACCCCGCCGTTTCCACTGATGCACGTGGATACCACTTGGAAATTCCGGGAAATGATCGAGTTTCGTGATCGCATGGCTTCCGAGGCGGGTATGAAACTGATCGTGCATACCAACGAAGAGGGGCGGGAGGCGAATATCAACCCGTTCGAGCATGGCAGCGCCAAATATACCGATATCATGAAGACCCAAGCGCTCAAGCAGGCGCTGGACAAGCATGGTTTTGATGCTGCGTTTGGCGGTGCCCGGCGCGATGAAGAGGCCTCTCGGGCCAAGGAGCGGGTCTACTCCTTCCGTGACAAATACCACCGTTGGGATCCCAAAAACCAGCGTCCTGAGCTCTGGAACATGTATAACGCCAGGGTCAACAAGGGTGAGTCGATTCGCGTGTTCCCGCTTTCCAACTGGACGGAGCTGGATATCTGGCAGTACATCTATCTGGAGTCTATCCCGATTGTGCCACTGTACTTCGCAGCCAAGCGCCCAGTGGTTGAGCGCGACGGCATGCAGGTGATGGTAGACGACGATCGTTTGCCGCTAGCGCCAGGTGAAGTGCCTGAAGAGAAGTCGGTGCGTTTCAGAACGCTTGGGTGCTACCCGCTAACCGGCGCAGTGGAGTCCGAAGCGGCAACGCTGCCGGAAATTATTCAGGAAATGCTGCTGACCCGCACCAGTGAGCGCAGTGGTCGCGCCATTGATCGCGACCAGGTGGGTTCGATGGAGAAGAAAAAGCGCGAGGGGTACTTCTAATGTCTCATCAATCTAACTTAATCGCTGACAACATCGAGCAGTACCTGCACGAGCATGAAAACAAGGACCTGCTGCGTTTTATTACCTGCGGCAGTGTCGACGACGGTAAATCGACCCTGATTGGTCGCTTGCTGCACGACTCCAAAATGATCTTTGAGGATCAACTAGCAGCGATTACTCAAGCGTCCAAAACCAGCGGTACCACGGGTGATACGGTTGACTTGGCGCTATTGGTAGACGGTCTGCAGTCCGAGCGTGAGCAGGGCATTACTATTGATGTCGCCTATCGGTTCTTCTCGACGGATAAGCGCAAATTTATCATTGCCGATACGCCAGGCCATGAGCAGTACACACGTAATATGGCCACCGGCGCTTCTACGGCAAGCCTTGCGATTATCCTTATCGACGCTCGCTATGGCGTGCAAACCCAAACGCGTCGGCATAGCTTTATTGCTGACTTGTTGGGTATTCAGCACTTGGTCATTGCTGTCAACAAAATGGATTTAGTGGGCTTTTCTGAGCAGCGCTTTGAGGAAATCAAGGCAGAGTACCGTGCGTTTGCAACGAATTTGCAGGTGGACGATATCCAGTTTGTGCCCATGTCGGCGCTCAATGGCGATAACGTCGTTAACCGTAGCGAGCACACGCCGTGGTATCGCGGCGAGACGCTGATCGAACTACTCGAAAATACCGAAATCAGCCAAGACGACAACCTGACGGATCTGCGTTTGCCCGTACAGTATGTCAATCGGCCGAACCTGGATTTTCGTGGTTACTGCGGGACGCTGGCCGCCGGGATCTTACGCCCCGGCCAAGCGGTAAAAGCGCTGCCTTCGGGTAAAACCTCTACCGTGGCGAGGGTTGTCACTTTTGAGGGTGATTTAAGCGAAGCCTATCCCGGCCAAGCGATTACCGTGACGCTTGAAGACGAGATCGATATTTCTCGTGGCGACTGGCTCGTCAGTGCCGATGCGGATGTGCCGCTTTCCAACCGGTTTACTGCTGATGTGGTCTGGATGCATGAAGACCCACTAACCCTGGGTAAGCTTTACGACTTTAAACTCGCTACCCGCGATCTTTCCGGGCAGGTCAGCGCTATTGACTATCAAATTGATGTTAATACGCTTGAGAAGCACACAGCGCAGGCGTTAAACCTCAATGCGATTGCTCGCTGTGATATCGAGCTTACCGCCACCGTACCCATCGATAATTATCGGGTTAGCCCTAAAACGGGAAGCTTTATTATTGTCGATCGGCTGACCAACGTAACGGTGGGAGCGGGAATGATTCGTGAAGCGGGTTCAGCAGGTGCTGCTGAAGCCCCCACCACGGACTGGTCAGCGTTTGAGAAAGACCTTAATGCGCTGGTACGCAGGCACTTTCCGCACTGGGAAGCCAACGATATTAGTCAATTGCTCAAACGCTAAATCATTTTTTATCAATAGTCTTTACCAATAGTCTTTATCAACAGGTTGGCCCGCTTTGATTAAGCGGGCTTTTTTATATCTACTTAAATCAAACATCTCTAATCTAGCGGTCGGCTCGCTTGACGCTCTCCCAGGATACGCCACACTGATAAAGCGTTTTTCACGCACGCCTCATCACGAAAAGGAGAGCATGATGAACCAAACACTAAAGGGTAAACGCGTCGCTATTGTGGCGGCCGATGGCTTTGAGGAGTCTGAGCTGAGTTCACCGCGTGACGCACTCAAAAATGCCGGTGTTGATGTTGATATCGTGACACCTGAAGGCAACGATATTCGTGCCTGGGCAGAAACTAATTGGGGTGATACATATTCGGCTGATAAAGCGCTGACAGATGTCAATGAATCTGATTATCACGCCCTGGTACTGCCAGGCGGCCTGTTCAATCCCGACGCGCTGCGGGTCAAAGAAGACGTGCTAAGTTTTGTAAAAGCATTTTTTCACGCAGGTAAGCCAGTAGCCGCTATTTGTCATGCGCCATGGATTTTAATTAACGCTGGCTTGGTAGAAGGTCGTCGTATGACGTCGGTGCCCACCGTGGCTCAGGATTTACGCAATGCGGGCGCGGAATGGGTCGATGAGGCCGTCGTGGTGGATAATGGTTTGGTCACTAGCCGTACCCCCAAAGACCTGGATGCGTTCAATGCCAAGCTCCTTGAAGAGCTGCAAGAAGGACGCCACTCAGGTCAACACGCCTAATGTCATGGTTGAGCCCGTGGGCAAGCTTTGTTAAAAGGCTTGTCCACACGGTTGCAAAACCGATGAAGCGAGACCGTGGCCGCGGGGGGATGGTCGTTCATCCTTACCGTGGTTACGGTTCGTCCAGTGAAGTGTTTTTGATGGGGCGGGTGTTCCGCCAAGCCGCTCTTGGCCGCGCTATTCCACGCCGAGGGATGCTGCGCGACACAGCTGATGTAGCGCGCCGCATTTTTCGACGGGGCTTGGCCGGTGCCCAAGTTGATATTCGTATCGGTGAAAACGAACTGTCCTTGACAACCGACCGGGATGGCTATTTCGATGCGCACCTTCCGATTACCCATTCGCTGCCTATCGATGTGTCCTGGCATCGAGCGGATATTAGGGTGCATGCGGAAAACCAGTCGCCTGTACGTACTAATGTTGAGGTATACGTACCGCCACCGGAAACCGACTTGCTGATTATCAGCGATATTGATGACACCGTCATGTTTACCGGCGTTGCCGAAAAGCTAAAGATGCTCTACCGCCTGTTTGTGCGTAAACCCCATCGGCGTACGGCGTTTCCAGGCGTTGCCTCGCTTTATCAGGCGCTGCACCGGGGCGAAAGTGAGAAGGCCGAGCGACCCATCTTGTATGTATCCCGCGGGCCATGGGCTATTTACGAAATGCTCGAAACGTTCTTTCAGCTTAACCGGATTCCGGTAGGTCCGATCCTGTTTCTACGCGAGTGGGGAATTTCGCTGCGTCACCCCTGGCCGCGCCGTGCCGAAGCTCACAAGCGCTTGTTAATTGATCGAATGTTGACGCTGTTTGATGGGCTACCGTGCATCCTGATTGGCGATAGCGGACAGCACGACCCAGAAGTGTATGCTGAGATCGTGAAAGCCTATCCTGGGCGCATCAAGGCGATTTATATCCGTCGCGTGGATAAAGACCCTGAGCGCGAGAAGGCCATTCAACGGCTTCGCGATGAACTGGTCAATTCCGAGTGTGACCTGGTGCTCGCACCCGACAGTGTATTAATTGCTGAGCACGCCCACGCCAATGGGGATATTTCAGCGCGGGGCCTGGAAGCGGTCGAGCGCGATGTAAAAGAGCATCGCGAAGAAGAGCGTCGTGAAGCCCAAGGGGAAGTCTAGCCTCAACTCTGTTGTTGCTAGCCCGACCATGATAAAACGAAGCCTTTCCCTGTTTTCTCCTAGTGAGTGTTAAGTCATCATGGTCGTTCTATTCGTCGTGCTGTTACTCGCGGTATTTATACTGCCCAATGTATGGGCAAAGTGGGTGCTAAAACGCCATATGCGAGGACGTAATGACTACCCTGGCACCGGCGCTGAGCTTGCCGAGCATTTGCTACGGCGTCTGGGTATTAAAGACATTCCCGTTGAGCGTACCGAATTCGGCGATCATTACGACCCAGAGACGCGCTGTGTGCGCCTTTCGCCTGACCATTATGATGGCTGCTCGTTAACGGCGGTTACCGTTGCCGCTCATGAAGTAGGCCATGCGTTGCAGCATCACCAAGGCTATGCGCCACTGCTGGCACGCAGCCGCTTGGTAGGTGTTGCCCAAAAGGCAGAAAAAATGGGCGCGATTCTAATGATGGCCGCGCCGTTTTTATTCTTGTTGACGCGCGTGCCGGGCGGTTTGGCGTTAGTCATTGGCATGGCGGTGATCAGCTTTGGTACCGCCGCCCTGGTGCATCTGGTCACGCTGCCGGTGGAGTTTGATGCCAGCTTCAACCGCGCACTGCCGCTTTTAAAAGAGTACGTGCCACCCTACGACATGTCGGGCGCTCGGCATGTGCTTACCGCTTGTGCGTTCACCTATGTTGCGGCTTCACTTGCCAGCATGTTGAACCTGGGCCGCTGGCTGGTGATCTTGCGCCGCTAAACGCTAACGACTGTGCTGGCTTAAATAACTGTTTTTACAGCCTGTTCCGGCTTGTTGGCAATAATCACTGCCCGCCGCGGCGCCGGGTAGCCTTCGATGGTGCGGGTACGATCATTGGGATCTAAAAAGTCGGCCAAGGATTGATAGGTCATCCACTCGGTGGAGCGCTGCTCGTCCAGGGTGGTGACTGCCTCATCGACCACGAGAATATTGGTAAAGCCGCAACGGCTAAGCCAGTGGCAAAGCGCTTTGGAGGAGGGTAGAAAGTAAACATTAGGCATCGCGGCGTAACGCTCGCCGGGAACAAACACCGTTTGCTCGTCGCCTTCCACCACCAGCGTTTCCAATACCAGCTCGCCACCCGGCGCCAGCGCGGCTTTTAGCTGCTGAAGATGTTCAAGTGGCGAAGGGCGGTGATAAAGCACGCCCATTGAAAACACCGTATCAAAAAAGCCGAGGTTTTCCGGTACATCCTCGATTCCGACCGGTAGAAACTGAGTGCGCCCACCGTCTGCATCGCCCACAAAGTGGCGCACTGCTTGGAACTGCCAGTAAAAGCGTGGTGAAGGGTCAATCACCAGCACGAAGGCCGCTCCTGTTCCGGTCATCCGCCAGGCGTGATAGCCGCTGCCGCCGCCTACATCCAACACCTTGCGGTATCTCAGGGGGGCTAAATGAGGCGCCACGCGCTGCCATTTCCAATCAGAGCGCCATTCGGTGTCGATATGAATGCCGCCCAGCTGAAAAGGTCCTTTGCGCCACGGAGCCAGCTTACGCAGTAGATTAAAGCATTGGCGTTGCTGGCTATCGCTGAGCGCAAGCTCTACCGTTAGCGTATCGCTGTCCAGTTGAACGTGGCGCTCGGCCGGTAAGGCCGGCAGTTTGGCAACGGCCTTCTCCCAGGCGGGCAGGTCGCCATGACGTTGGCGGTCAAGCCCTCTGGCCAGCTGCTCGGGTAATTTAGCCAGCCAGGTCGTTAAGCCCTGGTCTAAAAACGCCTGATAAAGTGCGCGGTGGTCATCAGGGAGCTCCACTTAACTCTCCTTAAACGCAATGACAGAGGCAAAGTTCAAGTATTGAAACCACGTTACCGTACGTGGGAAGCCTGCCTGCTGTAAGCGCTGATGCAGCGCATCCAGCGTATCGGGCACCAACACGTTTTCAAGTGCGGTGCGCTTTTGGCTGATTTCCATGTCGCTGTAACCATTGGCGCGTTTGAAGTCATGATAGCGCTCAACTCGCCAGGCATTATCCCGCTCATCGACGTCAACGGTTTTTTCCGATAAAACCAGCACGCCGCCAGGCTCGAGCGCGTCAAACAGCCGCCTTAACAGGGCATCCCGGTCAGCCGGTGGCAAAAACTGCAGCGTAAAGTTAAGAATGATCATGCCGGATGGCGCATACTCGAGCGTGCGAATGTCGGCTTCTTCCACGCTCATGGCATGTTCAGGGCACTCTTCGGTGAAGGTCTGGCGAGCACGCGACACCATTGCTGGTGATAAATCGACGCCGGTATAGCGAAACGCGTCAGGGGCGAGTGCGCCCGCAAGCGCCAAGCCTGAGGCGCCGAGCGAGCAGCCCAGGTCATACACGTGGCCGCCATGGCGAAGGTGACGCTGGGCAATCAGGCTCAGCATGCCCAGGATTTGGCCGTAGCCTGGTATAGAGCGACGGACCATGTCGGGAAAACAAGCCACTACCTGTTCATCGAACGAGAAGCGCGCCACTCGATCAAGGGGTGTCGAAAAGATAGCGTCACGGTAAGATGCATTACTCATTGGCAAGCCGGGAATCATCAAAAGGGGGGAGTAGTTTACGCGCCCTGATTTGACCAGAACAGACCCGAGCTGCATGGTTCGACGCCACAGGAGACGGCAAATGGCCTCAGCATCACGCGCCACCCCCGATAAACTGCCCGCATGGCAGACATTAAAACAGCATGCCGATGAACTCAAAGGCGTTCATTTAAAAACACTATTTGGCTCGGAGAGCAGCCGATGGGCGAATTTTACCCGCCATGAAGCCGGCCTGACGCTGGATCTTTCCAAGCAGCGTTGGGACGACGATACGCTTGAGCATCTGTTAGCGCTGGCGCACGATGCGGGTGTGCCCAGCGCTATTGATGCCTTATTAAGTGGTAAGCGGGTTAACGTTAGTGAGAACCGCCCAGCCTTGCACACAGCGCTGCGTTTACCGGCCGAGGCAACGCTGAACGTTGAAGGGGAAGATATTGTCGCCGGAGTGCAGGAAAGCCTGGCGCAAATGGAGCGTCTGGTGTGCCGTTTGCACGCCGGGCAGTGGAGAGGAGCCACGGGCAAGCCCATTCGCCATGTGGTGAATTTAGGCGTCGGCGGCTCGGATTTAGGGCCGTTGATGGTGACCCATGCACTGGCCGATTATCGGCCTGAGAATATTCATCCCGTTGAGGTACATTTTGCCTCG
The DNA here is from genome assembly GCF_052378165.1 of Halomonas sp. AOP30-A1-24. NCBI lineage: Bacteria > Pseudomonadati > Pseudomonadota > Gammaproteobacteria > Oceanospirillales > Halomonadaceae > Halomonas > Halomonas sp. AOP30-A1-24. The sequence continues at coordinate 192,210 of NZ_JBQSXL010000002.1, read as the reverse complement.
ACAATGGATGGCTCGCAGCTGGCCGATTATTTAGGGCGTCTAAATCCGGAAACGACCCTCTTTGTGCTCTCCTCCAAGTCGTTTACCACCATTGATACTCTTTCCAACGCCAATACGGCCAGAGACTGGCTGTTGGGCCGTTTAACTCAGCATAGCGATTTTGTCAGTGCTCCACCGGTAAGCGCTGAACTTATTGTGCGCCAGCACTTTATTGGTGTGTCGGCCAGCCCCGAGAAAATGAGCGAGTGGGGCATTGCGCCCGACCACCAGCTTAAATTCTGGGAGTGGGTAGGCGGGCGCTATTCGCTATGGGGCACGATTGGTTTGCCGATTGCTCTGGTCGTAGGCATGACGCATTTTCGCGAGCTGCTGGCCGGTGCCCACGCCATGGACCGCCACTTCAGTGAAGCGCCCATGGAAGATAACCTGCCGGTTCTGCTGGCCTTGGCCGGCATCTGGAACGTTAATTTTCTGGATATCCGCGCCCACTCAATCCTGCCTTACGATGGTCGGTTGGAATATTTTGCTGCCTACCTTGAACAGCTGGAAATGGAGTCCAACGGCAAGTCGGTTACCCGCCAGGGCCAGGCGGTCAATTATTCGACCTGCCCGGTACTGTGGGGGCAGCTGGGCCCCAATGCTCAGCATGCGTTTTATCAGCTGCTTCATCAGGGCACTCAGTCGGTTGTGTGTGATTTTATCGCTCCGCTCAAGCGTTATGATGAGGTGGAAGACCCGGATACTCGCCGCCATCTCAAAGCGCAGCACCGGCTAGCGCTTGCCAACTGCTTTGCCCAGTCCCGCGTTCTGATGCTCGGCGATGACGCGCTGGATGATGATGGCCCCCGTCCAGAGCACAAACGCTATCGCGGCAATCAGCCATCGACCACGGTACTGCTGGATACACTAACGCCCGCTACGCTGGGGGCTTTGATTGCCCTTTATGAGCATAAGGTGTTTGTTCAAGCCGTTATCTGGGATATCAATCCGTTCGATCAGTGGGGGGTGGAGCTTGGCAAAAAAATTGCCACGGATACCCAAGGCATCATCGATGGGCAGGGCGACATTACCCGCATGGATGCCTCTAGCCGCGGCTTGATTGAAGCGTTTTGGGCCGCCGAGCAGGATGGGTAACTGCCTCGGGCGTCTATGAAAAAGCGTGCTCCCAGTTTTCCTGCCATGTATTAGATATGGCTGGATATACAGCTTTTTGCTATTCTAGCGATCTTTGTCGGCCGCCTGTACAAGTTACAGGCGGCTGCCAGCTTTACCCTTCAGGAACCGACGTTACATGACCCAGTTTGATGCCTCTCAGTACGGCGCGAGTTCTATCGAAGTCCTGTCAGGGCTCGAGCCGGTACGTAAGCGTCCCGGTATGTACACCGATACCTCACGGCCCAATCACCTGGCCCAGGAAGTGATTGATAACAGCGTCGACGAAGCGCTGGCCGGCCACGCCTCTTTTATTCGTGTCACGTTGCACAGCGATGGGGGCATCGAGGTTCAGGATGACGGCCGAGGTATGCCGATTGATCTTCACCCCGAGCACGGCGTTTCAGGGGTGGAGCTGATTCTTACCAAACTGCACTCAGGCGGTAAGTTCTCCTCTTCAAGCTATCGGTTTTCTGGTGGCCTTCACGGCGTTGGCGTCTCGGTCGTTAACGCGCTTTCACGGCGCCTGGAAGTAGAAGTGACCCGTGACGGCGCGCGCCATGCGATTGCCTTTGAGCACGGCGAAAAAGTCGAAAATCTGCATGAAATCGGCAAGGCGGCTAAACGCGCTACCGGAACTTTAGTGCGTTTTTGGCCTGATGAGAGCTATTTCGACAGCCCCAAACTGGCCGTTTCAAAGCTTAAACATCTACTGCGCGCCAAAGCGGTGCTCTGCCCAGGGCTTGCCGTTACGCTGATTGAGCCAGATGGCACCAAAACCGAGTGGGCCTACGCTGATGGTCTGCGCGACTATTTGGCCGAAGCCACCGATGGCTATGACGTACTGCCCGGTGAACCGTTTGTCGGCCACTTCAGTGACGACGAGCACGGTGTGGATTGGGCCATTCAATGGCTACCGGAAGGCGGTGAGTCGCTGTTGGAAAGTTACGTTAACCTGATTCCCACGCCGCAAGGCGGCACTCACGTTAACGGTTTTCGATCAGGACTGCTGGATGCACTACGCGAGTTTTGTGAATATCGCAGCCTGCTGCCGCGCGGCATCAAACTCACCGCTGAGGACCTTTGGGAGCGCGCCTCTTTCGTGCTTTCGGTGAAAATGCTCGACCCCCAGTTTGCCGGGCAAACCAAAGAGCGGCTGTCATCACGCACCATCGCAGGCTTTGTCTCCGGCGTGGTGAAGGATGCCTTCTCGTTGTGGCTCAATCATCATATTGATCAAGCCGAGCAGTTGGCGGAGTTGGTGATCAGCGCCGCTCAGCATCGCCAGAAAAAGGCCAAGAAGGTCGCCCGTAAAAAGGTCACATCAGGCCCGGCGCTTCCCGGCAAGCTTGCTGACTGCTCCGGGCAGGACCCGTCACTTAGCGAGCTGTTTCTGGTCGAGGGCGACTCGGCCGGGGGCAGTGCGAAGCAGGCGCGTAACCGCGACACTCAGGCAATCCTGCCCCTGCGCGGCAAGATTCTGAATACCTGGGAAGTCGAGACGCACGATATTTACGGCTCTCAGGAAGTTCATGATATTGCGGTCGCGATTGGCGCTGATCCAGGTAGCGCCGACCTTGAAAAGCTGCGCTACCACAAGATCTGTATTCTTGCCGATGCCGACTCCGATGGTTTGCACATTGCCACGCTGCTGTGCGCGCTGTTTGTACGCCATTTTCCGGCGCTGGTGGATGCCGGTCATGTGTTTGTCGCCATGCCGCCCCTTTACCGCATCGATTTAGGTAAAGAGGTGCACTACGCCCTCGATGAGAGCGAAAAAGCCGCCGTGCTCAAGCAACTGGCGAAAAAGCGCGGTACACCTAACGTACAGCGCTTTAAGGGCCTGGGCGAAATGAGTCCTTTACAGCTGCGCGAAACCACCATGGCGGTCGAAACCCGTCGCCTAGTGCAACTCACCCTGGAAGAGGGCGATGGCACGATGGAAATGATGGATATGCTGCTCGCCAAGAAGCGCGCCAGCGACCGCAAGAAATGGCTGGAAGATTACGGCAACCTCGCAGATATTGAGGTATAACCCCGATGACCATGGATATTCAGGTAGCGGAAGGCGACGTCGAACGCCTCTCCTTGCGCGACTATACCGAAAAAGCGTACCTCGACTACTCGATGTACGTCATCTTGGACCGTGCGCTGCCCAACATTGGCGACGGCATGAAGCCCGTGCAGCGGCGGATTATTTACGCCATGCGCGAATTGGCGCTACACGCCAATGCCAAGTACAAAAAATCAGCGCGTACCGTGGGCGACGTGCTGGGTAAATTCCACCCTCACGGCGACAGCGCCTGTTACGAAGCCATGGTGCTGATGGCCCAGCCGTTCAGCTATCGCTACCCGCTGGTGGATGGCCAAGGCAACTGGGGCAGTCCGGATGACCCCAAATCGTTTGCCGCCATGCGCTACACCGAGGCCAAGCTCTCCAAGTTTGCCGAAGTGCTGCTGGGCGAATTGGGGCAGGGCACGGTCGACTGGGCACCCAACTTTGACGGCACCATGCAGGAGCCTCTCGTGCTGCCTGCCAAGTTGCCTCATGTACTGCTCAATGGCGGTACCGGGATTGCCGTGGGCATGGCCACCGATATTCCGCCCCATAATGTTAGCGAAGTGGTCGAGGCTACCTGCCATCTGTTGCGCAACCCTAAGGCGACCACAACTGACTTGATGGCGTTTGTACCCGCGCCGGACTTTCCTACGGATGCGGAAATCATCACGCCCCAAGCCGACCTGCGTAAGCTTTATGAGTCAGGCCGAGGCTCGGTAAAACTGCGTGCGCGCTATACCCGCGAAGACGCCAATATCGTGATTACCGCCGTGCCGTACCAGGTCAGCGGTGCCAAGGTACTTGAGCAGGTTGCCGCGCAGATGCAGGCGAAAAAACTGCCGATGGTGGCCGATCTTCGTGATGAATCAACTCATGAAGAGCCCACGCGCCTAGTGATTGAACCGCGCTCCAGCCGCGTCGATGTCGAGTCGCTGATGGCCCACCTGTTTGCCACCACGGACCTGGAAAAGAACGTGCGGGTAAATATGAACGTGATCGGCCTGGACGGCCGCCCGCGGGTCATGCCCCTAACGGATATGCTGGGCGAGTGGCTACGCTTTCGCCGGACCACGGTGCGCCGCCGGTTGGAGCACCGCCTGGGCAAGGTGGAAGACCGCCTGCACATTTTGGAAGGCTTGCTGACAGCCTATCTGGATCTTGACGAAGTGATCCGAATTATTCGTGAGGAAGATGACCCAAAAGCCTCGCTAATCGCCACTTTTAGTCTCTCTGAGCGCCAAGCGGAAGCGATTCTCGAACTGCGCCTGCGTCACCTTGCCAAGCTCGAAGAGATGAAAATTCGCGGCGAGCAGGACGAGCTGGAAAAAGAGCGTAAGTACCTTACGGGCTTGCTGGGCAGTGAAGCAAAGCTAACCACGCTGATCGAAAAAGAGATTCGTGCGGCGGGCAAAGAGCACGGCGACGAGCGCCGCTCACCGTTGATTGAGCGCAGTGAAGCCAAGGCACTTTCAGAAGTTGAGTTGCTGGGGGCTGATCCGGTCACCGTAGTGTTGTCTGATAAAGGCTGGATTCGCGCTGCCAAAGGGCACGATATTGATCCGGAAGGACTGTCCTATAAAGCCGGTGATAGCTTTCATCTGGCCGCTCGGGGCAAGACTAATCAGCCGCTGGTGCTGCTGGACGACACGGGACGCGCTTATACCCTGGCCGCCCATAACTTGCCCAGTGCGCGGGGCCAAGGTGAACCGGTGACCGGCCGCGCTAATGTCTCGGCAGGGGCACAAATGGCCGGGCTAATGCTTGCCCCACCCGAACGGCGCTTCGTATTGGCAAGCGACGGTGGTTATGGATTTATGGCCCGCTTGGACGCGCTTACCGGTAAAAATAAAGCCGGCAAAGCGGTACTCAGCGTACCCAAAGGCTGTAGCGTGATGGCGCCCATCGAAGTGCCTGACGGTGAAGAGCTGTGGGTGGCGTCGGTGTCTAGCGAAGGCCGATTACTGCTGTTCCCGCTTGAGCAGTTGCCTGAAATGACCAAAGGTAAAGGCAACAAAATGCTCGATATTCCCGGCCCGAGAGCCGCCCGACGTGAGGAGTTTGTACGTGACGTTACCGTTCTCTCGGCAAGCGACGCACTGCTGGTTCACGCCGGTAAGCGCAAGCTGACCTTGAAAGCGGATGATTTAGCGTATTATCGCGGCGAAAGAGGGCGACGAGGCAGCAAGTTGCCGCGCGGCTTCCAAAAAGTTGATCGGTTAGAGGCGGGAGAGTAACTCATGACAAAACGTTGTTTAATTCGTGCAACCGGTATGGCGCGTTCCGGGCAGCTAGAGGGATTTGGGAAAGCGCTGGCCCGCACGAATGCCCAGCTTTTGGATATTAATCAAAGCGTGACGTTTGGCATGCTCTCTCTGGAAGCCCTTGTGGGGCTTGAACGCGATAATGCCTTGGAGGCGATGCTCAGCGAGGCGGGCGATGCGCTAGGGTTGGATGTGCAGGTGATTACGGTTAACGCCGACGATTATCGGCGCTGGAGCAACGAAGCAAGTCAGCCTCGGCTTATTTTGACGCTGCTGGCGCCGCATTTGCCAGCAGGCATATTGGCTGAAGTCGGCATTTTAACGGCAGAATTTGGGTTAACGGTCGAGCTGATTCATCGGCTTTCTGGGCGTGAATCGCTGGAGGGTAGCGCGCCTTCCGGCGGTGCCTGCGTTGAGTGCTGGTTACGTGGCGACGAGGCGAATATCGAAGCGCTGCGCGAAAAGGCGTTGGCACTAGGAGGCGAACATGGCGTGGATATCGCCATCCAGGAAGACTCAATCTGGCGGCGCCATCGCCGCCTAGTGTGCTTCGATATGGATTCCACGCTGATCAAAGCTGAAGTGATTGATGAGCTGGCCCGGCACCACGGGGTGGGTGATGAGGTTGCCGAGGTGACCGAACGGGCCATGCGTGGCGAGCTGGATTTTCAGGAGAGCTTTCGCGAACGCATGAGCAAGCTGAAAGGCCTGGATGAGTCGGTGCTGATCAAGATTGCCGAAGAGCTGCCGTTAATGGATGGCGTAGAGCGTTTGATGGCTAATTTAAAGCGCTTCGGTTACCGCACCGTGATTCTATCCGGGGGCTTTACCTACTTTGCCCGCCATTTACAGGAAAAACTCGGCTTTGACGAGATTCATGCTAATGAGCTGGTGATTGAGAACGGTAAAGTCACTGGTGAAGTGACGTTGCCGATCGTTGATGCTGAGCGCAAGGCAGAGCTTTTGGAACAAATTGCGCTGCGCGAAGGCTTTACGTTGGAGCAGACCATTGCGGTAGGCGATGGCGCCAATGACCTGAAAATGCTGGCTAAAGCGGGATTGGGTATCGCGTTTCGAGCCAAGCCATTAGTGCGCGCTCAAGCGCGTCAGGCGATCTCGACACTGGGCATTGATGCCGTGCTGTATCTGATTGGTTATCGCCAAACGGATCTAATGGATTAAGTGCTTTTCGGCCAGCTATTGAGTCGGTGCGTAACGTACCGACTCAATAGTACGCGCTCTATAAACCCGACAACTACTGGGTGGTAGATAGTGCGATGCCCTGATATTCGTGGCTCAGGTGCTCAAGCCTTTCTACCTCGCTCTTGCTAAGTTCAGGCGAATCCCATAACGGGTTGCCTTGGGCATCTTGAAGGCCTTCGACGGTTACCGTGAGCGATACATCGCTGGGTATTTGTGTGTTTCCCCAAGCGCTAAAACGATTAGGTGCCAAGCGCCACATGGCTGTTTCACCTGCTTCAAGACCGCCCGCAATCACATAGTAAAACGTTTCATCAATCCAGGGCGCGGACCGATCAGCGCTGGTCACAACACCTCTTAAAAATACTTGCGAGACGGCCTGCTCCGTATGATTGGTCACCTCAATATCCAGCGCCGGTTCTGGTGTGCCGTATGGGCTTTGGCTTATATAATAGCGTGCGTTATCAATGCTAAAGCGCTCCCGTTGCTCGCGGTCTTTAGCTGCCCGCGCTTGCTTTTCAGTCAACCGGGCAAGGGTAGAGAGCGCCTGCTGACGCTCTCTGGCTCGCCTCTCACGTAGAATATCGTCGGCGCGTTTAATTACCTGGTCGCCCGTTAGACCATGCATGCGAACGTTGGCCGATTCAGCGATCTCGGCTGCATTCATTCGTTTAGGGCTAAGTAAGGCCATGCTGCCAAAGTTTGGCATCGCCATGATAGCGAGCGCTTTATCAAACTCATCACGCTTATAAGCAGGCATCGCCTCACGTACATTCTCAATTGAGACAACCGCCGCTGGCATGGAGCTGGTATCTATTTTGGGGTCTGAGCAACCGGCTAACACACATAGCGATAGCGTAATGGCAGACAGCCGTAGGAGGCTCCACATACATTCACCTCATTATGGTCAAAAACGCTGTGGAGCTTACCGGAAAGCGCTAACGACCACTACTATCTCTGTCATTGTTAAGCACTTTATTTATCGGTTGTGGGCTGTGAAAATTTAGGAAGCCGTGGCCGTGTAGAGACTGTTTTTCTCACTACAGGGCCATGGCCGGACGGCTAACCGTGGCCTTTGTCGGGATGGGGGACGGGTTTATCACCGACTTCCTCTGAGCGAAGCTCTATCGGTTTGCCCTGCGTTTTTTGGGCATGCCTCAAACGCAAGTGCAGGCCGGTTTTGGCAAGCAAATGGGCGCTGACAGGGGCGGTAATAAACAGAAATAGCGTGATGAGCAACTCCTGAATATCAATGTGACCATCGACACTCCAAAAATAACCCATTGAGGCAATCAGCATGCAGCCAATACCCAGCGTAGTGGCCTTGGTAGGGCCATGCAGGCGCATATAAAAATCGCGCAGGTGAGCCATCCCCAGTGAGCCGATAAATACGAACACGCCGCCGGTGATAAGCATTAAGGAGATAAGTGCTTCTACAAAGAGCGACATGGCGACGCCTCCGGGTGATACGAGACAGAAAGTGCGTTCATTCGATAATGTCTCCGCGCAGAATGTATTTGCACACGGCCACGGTGCTGATAAAGCCCAGCATGGCAATCAGCAGCGCCGACTCGAAATAGGTTTTGCTGTTAAGCCATAGCCCCAGCAGAACAATCAGTGCGATGGAGTTAACGTACATGGTATCCAGCGCCAGTACGCGGTCCGGGAGGTCTGGCCCCACGGTAAGCCTAAAGAGATTCATCAGCAGCGCCATGACGACAAGCGCTAGGGTAATGTACAAAGCAATGCTTAGCATTCGTAAATCTCCTTGAGAGGACGCTCATACCGCTCGCGGATCTGCCTGATCAGTTCCTCTTCATCATCAACATCCAGAGCATGGATTAATAGCGATTGACCGTCGAGGCGCAGGTTGGCTGATACCGTGCCAGGCGTCAGGCTAATGGTGCTGGCCAGCAGCGTAATGGTGAAGCGCTCCTCCAGCATTAAAGGGTATTCAATAAAATGTGGCGTTAGCCTGCGCCAAGGGTTGGCCACTAGATAAGCCACCTCAAAATTGGCGACGACGATATCCTTTAAAACCCTCAAGATAAACCGCAGCAGCACCCAGGGCTTTTTGATGCGTAGAGTCGTGTCCCAGAACCGATAGGTCACCAGTGGGATGATAATGGCCAGTATGCCGCCCAGTACGATTTGCCCGGGGGCGTAACTGCGTGCAAGCAGCAGCCAGACGCCTAGTAATAATAGCGATAAAACTGGCGTCGGCAGCCAGGAGCGCGGGGTAATCATGGGGCATCTCCTGCATCAAGTAGCAGCGTGTCGATCAAGACTTGTGGCTGTGATAGCTGCTCGGCCGTTGCTTGGGTGTAGCTGCTGATGGGCCCTGCAAACAGGGTCATTAAGGGGGCCGCGCTTAGCAGCCAGATGACGGCAAACCATTGGCGGCGTGGCAACGCATTGCCGCCTAAACTGCCGCGATAGCTACGCCAGAAGATCGTGGAACCTGCGCGCGACAGAGCGATCAAGGCTGCCAAACTCACCAGCAGTAGAGTAGGCCATAGCCATAATCGCTGAGCACCTTCAGCGGCGTTGAGCACCAGTGCTTTCCCCAAGGCGCCGGAAAGTGGCGGAACGCCCACAACGGCGACAGCACCTACAAGAAACAGTAGCCCTAACGCCTTGCCTTGGGTCATGGGGCGGCTTTTCACCAGCCGAGTCCCTGCCTTGCCGCGCTGTAATCCGATCATTTCAGCCAGCAGGAATAAACCACCCGTAATCAAGGAGGTATGAATCAAATAGTAAAGAAGCGCTGAAGTCGCTTGCTCTATTCGCATGCCCACACCGACCAAAAGTGTGCCCACCGACAGCAACACCAGGTAAGCGACCAGTAGTTTTAGGTCTCGGGCAGCCATAATGCCTACCCCAGCGGCAACGAGCGTTGCCAAGCCGAGCCACCATACCCATGGCTGCTCCAGTGCGGTCAGTGCGCCCGCGCTTTCGCCAAAAATCAGCAGATAAACGCGCAGGATGGCGTAGATACCGACCTTGGTCATAATGGCAAAGAGAGCTGCCACCGGGGCGGGCGCCGCTGAATAAGCGCGCGGTAGCCAGAAATAGAGCGGCAAAATGGCGGCTTTCAAGCCAAATACCACCAACAACATTAACGCGCCAGCGGTCACCAGACCTTGGCGCTCAGCAGGCAGTTCGGCTACGCGCAGCGCCATATCCGCCATGTTAAGCGTTCCCGTAGCGCCATAAAGCGTACCTACCGCTATCAGAAACAGTGAAGAACCTGCCAGGTTGAGTACCACGTAATGCACGCTCGCCTGGATGCGTGCTTTGCCGCCACCGTGTAGCAGCAGCGCGTAAGAGGCGAGAAGCAGCACTTCAAAAAAGACGAACAGATTGAACAAGTCGCCGGTTAGAAACGCGCCATTAATGCCCAGAAGTTGCCACTGAAAAAGGCCGTGAAAATTGCTGCCTTTTTCATCATCCCCTGCACAGGCAAATATCACGGCACCCACTGCAAGCAGGGCTGTGATCAACAGCATCAAGGCAGATAGGCGGTCGAGCACCAGTACGATGCCGAAAGGCGCTTGCCAGTTGCCCAATGCGTAGTAAAGAATCTCGCCACGCATGGCTTGGCTAATTAGGCCTATCGCCACGGCCAGTAATAGAACGGTGGCCACAACGCTCACGATACGTTTGTAGCGAACCAATCCTTGGCGCTGATAGAGCAGCATAATGCCGGCGATCAGTGGCAGGACGATAGGAAAAACAATCAGGTGTTGCATCATTCGCGGTCTTCCTTTTTACCGTCTACATGATCGTTGCCCACTTCACTGCGGGCGCGCATCGCGAGAATCACGACGAAAGCGGTCATTGCGAAGCCAATAACGATGGCGGTAAGCACTAGCGCTTGAGGCAGCGGGTCGGCATAAACGCCTTCGCCATGAACAATGGCCGCACCGTCAGTGGTTAACCCACCCATCGAAAATAGAAACAGGTTCACGGCGTAAGAAAGCAGCGTTAGACCTACCACTACGGGAAAAGTACGCCCCCGAAGCGTTAAATAGAGGCCACAGGTGCTCAGTACGCCGGTGGTGATTGCGTAAAGTAATTCCATCAGCTTTGCTCCTTGGCGGGTGGCGGCGTGACCTCATCGCCCTTGGGCTCATTAACCACTGGCCGGTGAGTCGTGGTGACCTTGCCCAGGTTGGCCAGAATCATCAGCGTGGCGCCGACGACGGCGAGATAAACGCCGAGATCAAACAGCAGAGCAGTGGCTAACTCAAACTTACCGACTACCGGCAGGCTAAAGTAGCTGAAGGCAGAGGTCAGGAAGGGGTAGCCGAACAACCAGCTACCCAAGCCGGTTAGCGTCGCCACCGCAACCCCTGCAATGGCAACGGGTTGGAAGGGGAAGTCCAAACGCTGTTGTGTCCATTCCACGCCACGTGCCATATACAGAAGAATCAGCGCAACCGCGGTGATCAAGCCAGCGATAAAGCCGCCGCCGGGCTCATTGTGGCCGCGCAAGAAAATAAACGCCGATACCAGCAGCGCCAACGGCAATAGAGCTAGTGAAATAGAGGTCAGAATGGCCGGATAACGATCAGGGGACCAAACGCGGCCTTCTCCGTCGCTGTGCGGGATAAACAGGCGTAAACGGTTGAGCAATTTGAAAATCGCCAAGCCCGCCAAGGCCAGCACCGTAATCTCGCCCAAGGTATCGAAGCCACGGAAATCGACCAGAATGACGTTGACCACATTATGGCCGCCGCCGCCAGGAACGCTATTGGTCATAAAGAAGTTAGAGATCGACAGCGTATCTCGCGTCATCACCGCATAGTTAATGCTGGCGATGACAAGTCCCAATGAACCCGCTAACAGCATGTCGCGCAGATTGCGCTTGGGGCTGGATTCGGGGGGCGTCTTTTGAGGCAGGAAAAAAAGCGCCAGCATCAGCAAAATCATCGTTACCACTTCCACCGAAAGCTGCGTCAGCGCTAGATCCGGTGCAGAGAAGCGTGCAAACGTAAGGGCTACAAAAAGTCCCACCACCGACAGCATGAGTAGTGAAATTAGCCGGTAGCGGTGAGTGGCGGCGGTGGCGATACCGCCAAAAATCAACATGCCAGCGCCTAGCAGCAGCACGCCATCAATGGGTTGATTGCCTTTGGGGCCGGTAAGCTCGGTAATTTGTGATAAGCCGATAACGCCCATGATCAGCGTGGACAGCAAAAGCCAGCCCACAAAGCGCTGCAGCGAATGACCGTCCCAGGCGGCCACGAGGGCTTCTGCACGTTGCTCAAGGCTGATCATTGCGCGCTCAAACACACGGCTTGCATCGACGCTGGCAAACGATTGGGCGAAACGACGTAGATCAGCATGGCGCCAGTAAAGGACAACACCCACTACAAACGCCACCATACTCATGATGAGTGGCAGGTTCACGCCGTGCCAAATAGCCAAGTGGAAGTCCAGCGGTTCACCGAGCACCGCTTGCGTCGCCAGCTCAAGCAGGTTATTGACCATCAGCGTGGGGAATAAACCTACCAGCATGCAGAGCACTACTAGTAGTTCGACCGGAAAACGCATCAGGTGTGGTGGCTCATGAGGCGCCTTGGGCGACGCTTCCTTCGCAGGCGCATAGAACACCGCATACACCAGACGTACCGAGTAGGCAACGGAAAGAATGCCACCTATAGCGGCCAGCGCAGGGATTAGCCAACTTAACCCGCCCAGTACGGGCGTGGCTAATGTTTCAGTAAAGAACATCTCCTTGGAGAGAAACCCATTAAAGAAGGGCACACCTGCCATCGCCGCAGCGGCCAGTGTCGTCAGCAGGGCAGTAATGGGCATGGTTTTGCGCAGCGCACCCAACTGCTTAAGCTCACGTGTGCCGGTTTCATGGTCGATGATGCCTGCGCTCATGAAAAGCGCTGCTTTGAAAGTGGCGTGGTTAACAATATGAAACAGCGCCGCCAAAACGGCCATAGGCGTGCCGATGCCCAATAGCACTGTAATCAGGCCCAGGTGGCTAATGGTAGAAAACGCCAAAATACCTTTTAGGTCCGTCTTGAACAGAGCAAACCAGGCGCCATATAGCAGCGTGATTGAACCGATAAGCGGTACCACCACGCTCCAAAGCTCGCTACCGGCAATCGCTGGATGCAGCCGGGCCATTAAAAAGATGCCCGCCTTAACCATGGTGGCCGAATGCAGATAAGCAGAAACCGGGGTCGGCGCCGCCATGGCATGCGGCAACCAGAAATGAAACGGGAACTGCGCCGATTTGGTGAAAGCACCCAATAAAATTAGTGCCAGCATGATGGGGTAGCGCGGGTCCGCCACAATGGTGGCACCACTGGCCAGCACATCACTCATATTGAAGCTGCCGGCCATATCGCCGAGCAGTAATAGCCCCGCTAATAGGGCAAGGCCGCCTGCACCTGTCACGGTTAGCGCCATGCGTGCGCCTTTACGCGCATCGTTACGATAAGACCAAAAACCGATCAATAGAAACGAGGAGAGACTTGTAAGCTCCCAGAACAACCATAAAAGAATCAGGTTGTCAGACATTGAGATGCCGACCATAGAGGCCATGAACAGCATCAGAAAAGCGTAGAAACGCCCTACAGGTTCATCTTTGCCCAAATAGAAGTGGGCATACAGCAATACGAGCAGGCCAATCCCCAGAATCAGGAGGTTGAAAAGCAAGGACAGGCCATCCAGACGAAAGGCAAGTTCCAAGCCAAGCTCAGGCATCCATTCAGCATGGAAGCGCAATGTTTCACCATCCAGCAAGGCCGGTATCTGAAGTAAGGTGAGTAGCAGGGCGGCAGCCGGTACCACGCTCGTCGCAAGCGAACACACAGAGCGGTCGCGTTGAGCGGTGATCAGTGGCACCAGTACCCCAAGCAACGGTAATAAGGCTATCCAAAGCAGTGTCATGGGCTCATCCAGCGCAATAAAATCTCAAAAAAGGCCGCAAAGTGAGGAGAATACACCTAGGGCCAAGGGTAAATTAAGCGAAACTGTAGAATATCACTTGTTTTGAAGATGTGCGGCTTTCGTATAATCGGTCCGCGTATTCAATGAACAAGAGAAAGTGATTGGGGACTTGCCGTTGATGCACGCCCCAAACGGTTGGCGGTTATTGCAGGTAGCATTTGCGTTGCCGCATGGGGAGGATGAATAATGCTTCTCATTTTTTAAACTATTTTTTGAATTTTCTATGCTTGCGAGAACTTTACAGCAATGAGCACTTCCTTTAGTACCTGGCAGGCACGCTTTGAAAAGCTGCGCAGTAATAAGTTTTTTGAGACGTTTGTGATTGCCATCATTGTGATATCGGCGCTGGTAATTGGCGCACGCACCTACGATGAGGTGAGCCGGTTTGAGCAGTGGCTCGGCGTGCTGGATATGGCGGTGACGGTGTTTTTTCTGGTCGAGATCCTTATTCGTATGGCGGCAGAGCCCAGGCTGCGGGATTTCTTCAAAAAAGGCTGGAACATCTTTGATTTCTTGATTGTTACCGCCAGTCTAATCCCCATGGATGAGTCAGAAATGGTGCTGCTGGCGCGCTTGCTACGCATCTTCCGCGTGCTGCGTCTGGTATCAATGATACCTGAGCTTCAAATGCTGCTGTCGGCGTTGATCAAATCCATACCACGTATGGGATACGTGGCGCTTTTGATGTTTATTATTTTCTACATTTATGCCGCAATCGGCAGCTTTTTGTTCCACACCGTCGATGAGCAGCTATGGGGTAACATTGCGCTGGCCATGCTCACGCTTTTCCAGGTGGCAACATTCGAAAGCTGGGCCACTGCCGTCCTGTACCCGACGATGGAGCACTTTCCCTATGCCTGGATCTACTTCTTAACGTTCATATTCCTCAACGCCTTTATCTTTCTCAATATGATGATCGGCATTGTGCTGGACGTCATGCAAAAAGAGAGCGCCCAGATGGCGCTGGACAGTGGCGAAGGAGAGGAGGCTGAGATACAGGGGTTACGTAGTGATGTTCGTGAATTACGTGCTCAGCTTGACCGTATGGAGTCAGCACTGACAAAGCGTGATACAAACTCGCCTCAATAGAAGGCAGGCACGCACCATGCGGTAGCGGATACGGCTTCTTCGAACATGGTAGGAATAGAGAAAGGGGCGGCCCGTGTTGCAAAACACGGGCCGCCCCTTTGGGTTATGGTGTTTACAAGGTACGGTTACTCCGGCAGGGCATAGACCACCAGTTGGTCGCCTACCTGATCTTTGACAATCGTATTGCCCCCGGCTACGAACGCCACATATTGTCGGCCCTCGTACTCGTAAACGGCAGGATTGGCGACTGCGGGCGCTTCCGCTTGGTCAGACCAAAGCTGTTCGCCGGTTTCAAGCGAGTAAGCGCGAAGCTTGGCGTCTATGGATGCGCCGATAAATATAAGCCCCCCAGCCGTGATAGCCGGGCCGCCAATGGTCGGTGAGCCCCAACGCTCAGGCATGAAAAAGCCGTACTGCTGTGAAGCGCCTACCGGGCGGCGCCACTTCACATCGCCGGTGGTCATATCCAGCGCCACCAACTCGCCAAAGGGCGGCTCCCAACAGGGCATGCCAAGCCAGTTAAGCGCTACTTCCAAGCGCATGCCGTAGGGCGCGCCCTCTTGAGGAGAGTATCCGCTTTCATTACCTGAACCTCTGTCGGCTTCTTCAAAGTCGTCGCGATTAAATAGCTTCACGTATTGCACAATATGTGACGTATTGACGACGGCCGTTTGATTAACCGGGTCAAAGGCCACGCCGCCCCACTGCACGCCACCGGCACTGTCCGGGTAGGCAAGTGTTCCTTCGCCTTGGGTGGTAGGTGGGGTGTACATGCCTTCATACCAAAGATCATCCCAAAGGGCGGAGCACTGGCCAAAGCTCACCGCATCGGCCAGCGCCCAGATGCTTGGTTTCTCAGACTGGTCAAGCAGCGGGGCGGGTTTGGTGGGAAATGGCTGTGTGGGTGAGTAGACTTCGCCCTCTACCGTACCATCACCGCTAGGTACCTCGCGCTCTTCAATCGGCCACACGTCTTCGCCGGTTTCACGGTTAACCACGAAGAGAAAACCCATTTTGGTGGCCTGCATTAACGCCGGTATCTCTTCACCATCGACCGTAATATCCATTAGGGTAGGTGCGGCGTTAATATCGTAGTCCCATAGGTCGTGATGTACCCACTGGCGTGACCATACGACCTCTCCGGTTTCAATATCCAGTGCGGTCGTGGACGTGGCCAGCGGCACTTCCTCGGTACGATTACCGCCCCAAAAGTTGGGCGAGGGCGAAGAGATGGGCAAGTATACAAGCCCAAGTTCTTCATCGGCTGCCATGTGAGTCCAAACATTGGCGGTACCGCTGCGTTCACGCATCTCTTCGGATAGCGCTTCAAAGGCCCACTCAAGCTCGCCTGTGCGCGCATTGACCGAGAAAACGGTACCCGAAGGGGCTTCACTGGTTGCCCAGTCTTTACCCGCCCAGCCCAGGATAAGCCGGTCACCCACGACAGTGGGGGGTTGCAAGAGCGATAACGGCCAATCTTCGGGAATATTATTCCACTGGTTAACGTTCAAAACGCCATTATCAGCAAAGTCTTCACAGGGTTCACCGCTATCGGCATCGAGTGCGAAAAGCTGAGCATCCATGGTGCCGAAGTAGATGATTTTATCGCAGGCATTGTCAGAAGGCTCGTCCGCTTCCCAGTAGGCTACCCCGCGGCTTTTAAGCGCTGGCTGGGTCAAGGCTTCAAGAGAGGAATCGGTGTCAAACATCCAGCGCTGTTCGCCAGTGGCGGGGTCCAAGGCAAATACCCGGTAAAACGGCGTGCCTATATAGAGCGTATCGTTGGCAAATACGGGGGTTGCTGACCAAACCGTGGGAGGAATATCGCCAGAGCCATCGGAGACATCGCCGGTATGAAACTCCCACGCTTTTTCTAAATGACCTACGTTGTCTACGTTGATCTGATCCAGTGGGCTATATTTTTGCGCATTAAGCTGCCCGTGAAAGCTATCCCAAATGGCGCCTTCGGGGACTAGCGGAATTGCCTGGTGGCTATTTGTCTCGTTTAAAGGTTCGCTTTGCTCGGAAGGCAGCGCTTGCGCCAATAGCGGTAACGGTGTGAACAGTAGCGCTAAAAGCAGGTTGCCAGTGAAACGAGAGGATGAACGCCCACATTGGCGTTGGGTATTTACATAATGAGCAGGCATAGAGCGCCTCAGGTCCGAGTGGGTTTAGAGGGGGAGCTTGCTATATCAACCATCAGCCCGATCAGGCCTATGACCATGGCGACGCCCAGCCACCACTGGTGTAAAAGCATAGCGGCGAAAAATGTCCCAGCCAGCCCAATAATAATAAGCGTACGAAGCGCGATGAGCCCGCCACTGGCGTTAAGTTTGAAGAGCACCAGTGCCGCGGCAATGAGCACAATGCAGGCCAGAATAGCCACCAATGCGCCAAGCGTGCCGGTTACGCCGGTCAACGGTGTTATATAAGCGTAAGTAGAAATCACAACACCCGCTAGAGCGGCTAAAAGCAGTACCCCTGCGCCCGTACGGCGTCTTTGTAATCGCGACATTGCGTTATCACTCCTGTGATGAATAGATGGCCCCAATGTTTACCTAATTGTTCGTTTAAGCGTAGCAGACGCCGGTAATTGAGGTGGCGCTGACAGAAGGTTTATGTACGAGACGGTTGCGAGGAGGCGAGAGAGGGCGCATCTGGTTAACGATGCTGGTAGGGGCTAGGCATTGAGCTTTAGCCCTGGTTTATGACTGAAAATGCCGCTTTAGCGGTTTTGGCATGCACAACCTCTTGGGCTGTCCAAAGCGCCGAGGCGGCAAGCATTTCCAGAATGGTGTAACGTTTATGCCAAGCCCCGTATCGGGCTGCTCGCTTGGCTATTGATACCCCTCACAGCGGCGTTTTACTCGCCTCCCCAGGTACTTCGCGCACAAGTCGGGGCATCAGAAAACCGGGTAAGTGCTCACGTAGTTGGGTGATGAGTACACGTGCTTCATCATCCGGTACATCAAAATGAGCGGCGCCCTGCACCGGGTCTAATACATGCAGGTAGTAGGGCAGGATGCCTGCCTCAAAAAGCCGCTCTGAAAGGGCGGTGAGTGTGCTCACTTCGTCGTTAACGCCGCGCAGCAGTACGCTTTGATTAAGCAGGGTGGCACCGGCTTCTTTTAATCGGGTGCAGGCCTCAACGACAGCTTGATCTACCTCGTTGGCATGATTGATATGCAGTACCACGACTTTTTGCAGCCGGGTATTGCCCAGCCAGGCAAGTAGCGCATTATCGATACGATCAGGAATCACCACGGGTAAGCGTGTGTGAATGCGCAGCCGCTTAAGATGAGGGATTTTTTCCAGCTCGCCGACTAGCCAGGCTAGCTGACGGTCGTTGGCAGCCAGCGGGTCGCCGCCGGAAAGAATGGCTTCATGAATGGTGGGGCTACTACGCAGGTAATCAAGCGCATCTTGCCACTGGGCCCTGGAAGGTGAATTATCGCTGTAGGGAAAGTGGCGACGAAAACAGTAGCGGCAGTTAATTGCGCAGTTTGGGCTTGCGATTAATAGCACCCGACCGGCGTATTTGTGAATCAACCCTTTGGCAGGGCGATGATCAGCCTCTTCAAGAGGGTCAAACACGTAACCACTAGGCGTGAGCGCTTCGTCGCTGACGGGCAGCACTTGGCGCAGCAGAGGGTCTGACGTATCGCCGTAAGTAATGCGTGACAAATAGGCCTCGGGCACGCAGGTTTCAAACAGCGTATGCCCGGTATGTGCGCCAGAGAGCCATTCACTCTTTAGTCCAAGCCGCTTGCAAAGCGCATGCGGGTCACGAATGGCGCTGGAAAGCTGCTGTTGCCACGTAGGGCTTGAGGCTTCGTTGAATCGCTCGTGATTATCCGAGGCAACGATCATAATGTTCTCCTGCAAAAAGCCCTCCTTCGGGTTATCATGCGCGCACTTATTTGACGATGCTATCCACGCTGCGGCGACGTAGGCTATCTTGCATCGCTCACTGTAATAGCTAACTGAAATAGATCACAGAGAGGCAACATGGCTAACTATTCTACCAATGAATTCAAAGGCGGTTTAAAAGTAATGCTCGACGGTGATCCTTGCTCAATCGTTGAGAACGAATTGGTCAAGCCCGGCAAGGGCCAGGCGTTTAACCGCGTTAAGCTGCGTAACCTGATGACCGGCCGTGTAGGTGAGCGTACCTTTAAATCGGGTGATTCACTGGAAGGTGCCGATGTCATGGACCTGGAGATGGAGTACCTCTACACCGACGGTGACATGTGGCACTTTATGAAAACGGACGGCTCTTTTGAGCAGTACGCCGTAGAGAAAAAAGCGCTGGGTGATACTGTTAAATGGCTCAAAGAGCAGGTGCCTTATACGCTGACACTGTGGAACGACAAGGCAATTTCGGTGACGCCGCCCAACTTCATTGAGCTTGAAGTGGTCGAGACTGACCCAGGCCTGAAGGGCGATACGGCGCAGGGCGGCTCTAAACCCGCAACGCTCTCTTCAGGTGCTGTTGTTCGTGTACCTCTGTTTATCAACCAGGGCGAAGTGCTCAAAATCGATACGCGCTCCGGCGAGTACGTTTCTCGCGCTTGATAAGTACGTTTTTAAGCCAAGTATTAAGTGAGTAGTTAAGTGCTTAGCCAAGTGGATAAAGCGGTAGGCCTTATTACGCACTTGGCGGCATTTGTTCTACCTTAGAGCCACGCATTTGCGTGGCTTTATTTTATTCAAGGAGCGGTGATGGCCATTGAGTGGCGACCAAATGCGCAAATTGAAACGCTGCGTGAGCGAGCACGTCTGCTTTCAAAAGTACGAGCATTTTTTTCCCAACGTGACGTGCTGGAAGTTGAAACGCCTGTGCTTGGACAGGGTGGAAGTACCGATGTGCACCTGGTGTCACTTGCGACTCAAGCGCGCACTGATAAAGGTCAGCGACGGTTATGGCTGCAAACCTCACCTGAATTTCATATGAAGCGTTTAGTGGCCGCGGGCAGTGGGCCCATTTTTCAGCTGGCGCGAAGCTTTCGTGATGGCGAAGTAGGTTCGCGCCACAACATCGAATTCACGATGCTTGAATGGTACCGGCCAGGGTTGTCGCTTGGCGAACTGATCGACGAGACCGCCACGCTGGTGGCCACGCTGTTACCTGCTTTTGCCGGGCCGGTAGTGCACTATCGTTATCGCGAGCTTTTCCATACTTGCTTGGCTGTTGACCCCTTCACAACGTCACTTGATAAGCTACGCGCGCTGGCCGCTGAGCGAGGCCGGATGCCTACCGGGGCGTTGGTGGACGAAGGCCGGGATACCTGCCTCGACCTTTTGATGAGCATGGTGATTGAGCCCACGTTGGGCCAGAACGAATTAAGCGTGGTCACGGACTATCCCGCCAGCCAGGCAGCGCTTGCCCGCCGACACCAGGATGTGGATGGAGAGTGGGTTGCATCACGTTTTGAGCTTTACCTGAGCGGTATTGAGCTGGCCAATGGGTATCACGAGCTAACCGATGCCACGGAGCAGCGCACTCGCTTTAGCGACGATAACGCTGAACGGCGACGTCTGGGGCTACCCGTGGTCGATGTTGATGAGCGTTTGCTGGCAGCGCTTGAGCATGGCATGCCCGAGTGTGCGGGCGTAGCGCTGGGAATTGATCGTTTAATTCAATTGGCATTGGGTAAAGCACGCCTTGAAGACGTGCTCACCTTTTCGACGCCTAATTGCTAACGCTAAGCGATAGGCGGGGCTGGCGGAAAATCACCGAGGGTTTGGCCCATTTGCACCATGGCTTCTGGCCGATAATCCTCACGCGTTGCTGGATTGCTAAACGCAACCGGCTTGGCAAAACACATCACAACGGTAGAGCCGAGTTTGAATAGCCCCATTTCCTCGCCGCGCTTAAGGGTGATGGTGTTGTCAAAACGTGTGCGTTGAGGCACGCCCGCCAGCGGTGTAACTTGCCCAGACCACACGGTTTCAATGGCGGCAACCACCATCGCGCCGACCAACACCATGGCAAATGGGCCGTGCTCTGAATCAAAAATGCATACCAAGCGTTCGTTGCGTGCAAACAGGTTAGGCACGTAGCTCGCGGTGGCTTTATTCACCGAGAAAATTCGCCCAGGCACATAAATCATTTCCCGTAGCGTGCCGGTCATGGGCATATGTACACGGTGATAGTCGCGTGGCGAGAGATAAACGGTCGCGAAACTGCCGCCCATAAACTCTTCTGCAAGCGCCGCATCCCCGCCCAGTAACGACTGCGCCGAATAGGTATGGCCCTTGGCTTGAACCAGCTGACCCGCCTGCAGGCGGCCATGGCGCGAAAGCGAGCCATCGGCCGGGCTTAAAATGCCTTGCCCCAGTGGGCGAGCATCCGCTTTTAGAGCGCGGGTAAAGAACGCGTTAAAATTGGCGTATGCCGTTGGGTCCGGCTCAAGTGCCTGGCTCATGTCGACGTTAAACCGCTTGATAAAGGCCTTGATCAGCATGTTTTTCAGCCAAGGCGCCTCGCTCTGCGCAAACGTGCCGGTCAGACGCGAGATGGCATGATGGGGAAGCGGGTACTGGAGTAACGAGAAAGCTTTTTGAGGTAGCGTCACATTAATTACTTTTAGCAGTGGTTAAACGTCGTGCCAGCCAAGCCGGTTACGTTACTTTTCGATCGGCGTATCGTCGCGGTTGCCCCATTCGCCCCAGGAGCCCGCATAGCCGCGTATATTAAACCCTAGCGCTTTACCCACCAGCCAGGTAAAGCTGCTGCGGTGGTGGCTCTGGCAGTGGGTGGCTACTTCCATATCGGGCGTTAGGCCCATGGCCCCAAGCTCGGTTATAAGCTCGGCGTAGTCGCGAATACGCAGGGCGCGGGTCCGGTCCATGGCGTTTAGCCAATCCATATTGACCGCACCTGGAATGTGGCCAAGATGCTTATTATTGCCTTGCTCGCCGTCATATTCACCCTTGGAGCGCGCATCCCAAACTGCAAACTGCTTGTCACCCAGTTTGGCTTTAATCTCATCACAGGTGATGAGCGCCTGCGGGTTTAAAATTTGTGCATGGTATTCGCTAGGCGAGGGGCGGGTTTGCTCCGTACTTTCGGGCATACCGGCATCACGCCAGGCATGAATGCCGCCATTTAAATAGGAGTAGCGGGTGTGGCCAATCAGCTCCAGCGTCCATAAAAGGCGCGCTGCCCAGCCGCCGCCTTCGTCATCATAGGCTACAACGTGGGTGTCGCGAGTAAGCCCCAATGCGCTGAATAGTTGCGATAAGAAGCCTACATCGGGAACGTCATTGGGCACCGGGCCTTCGCCGCGCATCAGGTAGCGAAAATCCAGATATACTGCGCCCGGCACATGCCCCTGGCGGTAGTTATCCGGATTCACCGGCACATCAATGATCAAAAGCGCTGGTTGATCCAGGTGGCTCTGTAACTGTTCTGGCTCAACGATCAGCGGTAGAAGATTTGACTCTGACGATGGGTGCTCGGTGCTCATGGTTAGCTCCTTTAAAATCAAGCGTCTAAACTATCGAGAATCCGGCGATAGCTGGCAAAACGTTCCGGGTGAATCTTGCCTTCCTCAACCGCTTCAAGTAAAGCGCAGCCTGGCTCCTCCCGGTGACGACAATCACGAAAACGGCAGTAGCCAAGGAAAGGGCGGAACTCGATAAAGCCGTCGGTCACGTCCTGTTCGGTCAAATGAATCAGGCCAAATTCCCGAATGCCGGGAGAGTCGATCAGCTCGCCATCGGTGACTTCATCGCGGTTCATGGTATAGAGCCGTGCGGTAGTCGTGGTGTGCGTGCCCTTACGCGAGTCTTCGGAAAGCGCGCCGATACGCAATGACTCATCGGGCAACAGCAGGTCAATTAGCGATGATTTACCCACGCCGCTTTGGCCCACAAACACTGAGGTGCGACCCTCAAGTTGCTGGCGCAAAGGGGCAAGCCCTTCTTCATTGGCCGTCGTGGTACGCACCACCGGGTAGCCTAGCGCACGGTAGCGCTCTAGTAGCTTGCCAAGCTCGCCGCCATCGTCTGGCAGCAGGTCGATTTTGTTGAGTACCAGAACAGGCGCGATAGCGGTGGCTTCAGCGGCGACCAGATAGCGGTCAATCAAATTAGGGTGCGGCGCCGGCTCAACGGCAAAAACGATTAAAATCTGGTCGATATTGGCGGCGACCGGCTTAAGTTGGCCACGCGCATCAGGGCGCTTGAGCACGCTGTCGCGCTCTTCGCGGGCCACAACAACGCCGGAGCCCTCCTGGCCTGCCCGCCAGATTACTCGGTCACCGGTCACCATGCCGTCCAGATTAGCACGTAGATGGCAGCGTACCGGTGTGCCCTCGGCATTACGTACTTCCAGCGTTCGCCCGAAATGCGCCATCACCCGGCCGGGCTGTTCGGCGCCGTATTCGCCAGCAGCCAGCTTTTCTGCGTCGCGTACATCACGCTTTTCAGCGCGGCTAGCACGCTCTGCCTGGACTTTGTCGACTCGCCACTGCTGCTGGCGGCTTAATTTACGTTTGCTCATGACCACTCGATGCTCGGTACAATAGGGGATAGTGTACCTGTTAACTGACGCCGGGTAACTCGACCCGTTGGCTATCCTGGAGAAAAGCATGAGCAATAGTAACGAACCGCGCAGTGATCTGCTGGTCTGGATCGACCTGGAAATGACCGGCCTTGACCCTGATAAAGAGCGCATTATCGAAGTGGCAACACTCGTTACCGATGCGGATTTAAACGTTGTGGCGGAAGGCCCGGTAATTGCCGTTAAGCAGCCAGATAGTCTGTTGGCACAAATGGATGACTGGAACCAGAAGACCCACGGCGAGTCCGGCTTGGTCGCGCGCGTAAAAGCCAGCCAGAACGATACGGCCAGTGCCGAACAGCAGACACTGGAATTTTTGCGCCAGTACGTGGTGGCAGGCTCGTCGCCCATGTGTGGTAATAGCATCCATCAGGACCGACGCTTTTTGGAGCGTGAGATGCCAGCGCTGTGGCGTTTCTTCCACTACCGTAACCTGGATGTCTCAAGCGTTAAGGAGCTTGCCAAGCGCTGGAACCCGGGCGCACTGGCAGGCTTTAGCAAGCGCAACGTGCACTTGGCAATGGATGATATCAAAGAGTCGATTGCTGAACTTGCCCACTACCGCAACACTTTTCTGCGCGTGGCAGGCGGGCAGGACGAAGAAGAGTAAGCCTCGGTTGAACGTTAGCTTGTCGCAATGCGTGCATCGCGCTTGAGGCGCTGTTCATCAAGCGCCCAGGCAACGTGTTCACGTACCAGAGCGCTGGGGTAAGCGCGCCGTGCCCACAGCGCGGCTTCAACCGCCTCGCTCCACGGTGCGTTGCCCAGGCCAATGGCAATATTGCGTAGCCAGCGTTCGTAGCCGATACGTCGAATGGGGCTGCCGGCGGTTTTGTCCAAAAATGCCTCTTCGCTCCAGCCAAACAGGCTGAGCAGGGAGGCGCGGTCCAGGTCGTGGCGGGGGGCAAAATCTTGCTCGTTACTCACGCGGGTGAAGCGTGTGAACGGGCATACCAGTTGGCAGTCGTCGCAGCCATATACGCGGTTGCCCATGGCGCGGCGAAACTCAACCGGGATCGCTCCGTGTAGCTCAATCGTTAAATAGGAGATGCACTTGCGCGAATCCACCACTTTGTCGTCAACAATCGCCCCTGTTGGACAGGCGGTCTGACAAGCATCGCAGCTGCCGCAATGCTCACGCTCGTAGGGCGGGTCAACGGGGAGGGGCAGGTCGGTATAAAGCTCGCCCAAGAAGAACAGTGAGCCTGCTTTTGGGTTGAGCAGCATGGCGTTTTTACCGAACCAGCCAAGGCCTGCCTTTTGCGCCAGGGCGCGCTCCATTACCGGGGCAGAATCGACAAAGGCACGGTAGCCAAAAGGGCCTACTTCCTGTTCGATTTTTTTACCCAGTTGAGCCAGGCGCTTACGTATTAGCTTGTGGTAGTCACGGCCCAATGCATAGCGTGATACATAGGCTTTTTGCGGCTGCCCCAGCAGCCGAGTCGTTTCAACTTCGGGAGGTAAATAATCCATACGCACGCTGATGATTCGCAGCGTGCCCGGTTCAAGCTCGGCCGGGCGTGTACGCTTGGTACCGTGCTTGTCCATAAAGCCCATCTCACCGTGATAACCTTTCTCAAGCCATGCGTTGAGATGCTGCTCATGCGTATCGAGCTGCGTATCGGTAATACCAACCTGCTGAAAGCCCAGCTCGCGGCCCCAGGTTTTGATGAGGTCAGCAAGATGGGCCAGTTGTTCAGTGGTCATGGTATGGCTTGAAAGTGAAGAAGCAGTGGAACAGGGCATTATCAGTCTACGGTCGAGCATTAGTCGCGCTATGCTAACGCAATTGGTCGCCATCACAACATGCGAAAGGAGATATCGTGTCCACCTTAAGTACTTCCTCGCTGCGCCCGCTATTCAAAGCGGAGCAGGTACGTGAACTGGACCGCCGTACCATTGCCGGTGGTATCGAAGGGTTTGCCCTAATGCAGCGGGCAGCGTCCAGTGCCTGGCATAGCTTTCGCGCGCGCTGGCCCCATGCGCGTAGCGTAACGGTGTTATGTGGTGGGGGAAATAACGCTGGCGATGGTCATGTACTGGCAGCGCTTGCCATTCAGTCAGGGCTTAAGGTGCAGCGTATTACGCTAAAGCCGTTGGATGCACTGAAAGGTGATGTCGCCAGGGCTGCCGAGCTTGCAACCTCTGCCGGTGTTTCCTGCGAAGCGTGGCACGCCGATTGTGTGTTCTCGGGCGAGGTGATTGTTGATGCTCTGGTCGGTATCGGCCTTACCGGCAAGGTGACAGGGGCAACGCAACAGGCGATTAAGGCGATCAACGCCGCTAAATGTCCCGTGCTGGCGATCGATATACCCTCTGGGTTAGCCGCGGATACGGGCGCGGTCCTTGGCGATGCTGTTCACGCGAATACTACCGTCACGTTTATTGGCGATAAAATAGGGCTACATACCGGCGAAGCGCCTGCCTATACGGGGGAGATTGATTTTCGCCCCTTGGGCGTTAAAGCGCAGGCCTTTTTTGATATTCCTCCTTGTGCGTGGCGGCTGGACGAAGGCTGGTTAACAGACGCCTTTGCGCCGCGCTCCCGTACCAGCCATAAAGGCGATATGGGGCATGTGCTGGTCTTGGGCGGTGCTCCGGGGTTTGGTGGTGCAGCGCTGTTGGCTTCCCAAGCGGCGGTACGCTTAGGCGCTGGCAAAGTAAGCCTGGCAACCGCGCCAGAGCATACCATCGCCAGTTTGATGCGTTGCCCGGAAGTAATGGCGCACGGTGTACGCGGCGGCGCTGATTTAAACGAACTTCCGCAAAAAGCGGATGTTCTGGTGGTGGGGCCGGGGATGGGGCAGGCCGCTTGGGGGCAGGCTGTGTTGCAGCACGCGCTAGCATCGGGCTCTCCGCTGGTCGTCGATGCCGATGGGCTTAATTTACTCGCCAGCCACTGGCCGAGCGAGCGTCGTGATAACTGGATTTTAACGCCGCACCCTGGCGAAGCTGCCCGGTTGCTTGAGTGTAGCGTCGCCGATGTGCAGGCTGACCGGCCTGCCGCTGCGCGTGAGCTGCAGCGTAGACGAGGAGGCGTTGTTGTTCTAAAAGGCTCGGGGAGCTTGATTGCCGGGCCCGGTGGCTTGGTTGTATGTCCTTACGGAAACCCCGGTATGGCCAGTGGTGGAATGGGTGACGTGCTCAGCGGTATGCTCGGCGCCTTGGTCGCCCAGCGAACAGAGATAGAGAGTAGTGCCTGGCTAGGCGTTATGGTGCATGCGCTAGCCGCCGACCGCGCCGCACAGGCACAAGGAGAACGTGGCTTGCTGGCAAGTGATCTGGCATCCTATGCACGAGTATTGATCAACCCGTGAAGGCAGCCCACATGCAGGTGCAATTGGAAAATGAAGAAGCGCAGGTCGCTTTTGGTGAAGCGCTGGGAAGTGCATTGCAGGGGCGTGGGCGTGTTTACCTGGAAGGTGACCTGGGCGCCGGTAAAACGACATTAACACGTGGAGTTTTAAGGGCTTATGGGCATCTGGGGGCAGTCAAAAGCCCTACCTATACCCTCGTGGAGCCTTATGAGCTGGGCACACAGCGCATTTATCATTTAGATCTCTATCGTTTATCTGACCCTGAGGAGCTTGAGTTTATCGGCGGTCGTGATGTGCTGGCGGACGACGCTCTATGTATTGTTGAGTGGCCAAGTCGCGGCGAGGGATGGCTGCCAGCTCCCGATATTTTCTTATCACTTACGGTAGCGGGTGCAGGGCGCGAGGCGACGTTGAACGCACTCAGTGAGTACGGTGAGTGCGTCCTTAATGGGCTGCAGTCAAGACAATCGTTTAAGCAGTCAGAAGACGGTGCCACTTCATGGTAACTAGCAACGAATTCACCGGCCTGGCCCGGTATCTCATGCCTGGGCTGATGGCGCTAATGGCAAGCGTTTCTTCTGTACAGGCCGCTGATGTTGAAAGCATGCGGTTATGGGCCGCCCCCGACCACGCGCGGCTGGTATTTGATCTTTCCGGCGTCACTCAGGCGAATGTTTTTTCCCTGTCGGACCCCGAGCGCTTGGTGATTGATTTGGAGGAGAGCCAGCTAAAAACGGATGCCTCCACATTGCCGCTAGATGGCAGCGCGATTGAGGTTGTGCGGACCGGACCGCGGGATGGGGGTGGTTTGCGCGTGGTGCTGGAACTCAATCGCTTAGTGGAACCGCGCCACTTTGTGTTGCCGCCTAATGACCAATATGGTCACCGCTTGGTGGTAGACCTTGAGTATCCTGGCGAGAGTGCCGTTGAAAACCCGATTGATCCGATAGAAGCGATGATTCGTGATCAGGAAATGCTGGCGCAGCGAAACGATGTTCAGGCTCAATTGCCGGATAGCCAGGCGTCGCCTGGAACGCAAAGCCCTGAGTCGGCCGAAGTTCAGCCCGCCCAGCCGCACCCCCAACGCGATGTTATTATTGCCGTTGATGCTGGCCACGGCGGTGAAGATCCAGGCGCTATTGGCCCTGGCGGTACGCGAGAAAAAGACGTTGTGCTGGATATAAGCCGCCGACTGGCTGCGCAAATCAACGCCAAGCCGGGCTATAAAGCGGTGCTTATTCGCGATGGCGATTATTATATAGGTCTGCGGCAACGTACCCAGCTTGCCCGTGAGCAAAAGGCCGATTTCTTTGTGTCGGTTCACGCCGATGCATTTAACAGTCCGCGCCCCGAGGGCAGCTCGGTATACGCGCTTTCGCAGCGTGGCGCTACGTCAGAAACAGCCCAGTGGCTTGCCGACAGCGAAAACCGCGCTGATCTGATTGGCGGGGTGGACGGCAACCTTTCGCTGCGTGATAAGGATCAAGTACTCCGCGGTGTTTTGCTTGATTTAACCATGACCGCCACGCTGAACGATTCTCTGTCTATTGGCGGGCAGGTGCTTGAGCAGTTGGGGCGGATTAATCGGCTGCATAAATCTCGCGTCGAGCAGGCCGGTTTTATGGTACTTAAATCGCCTGATATTCCTTCGCTATTGATTGAGGTTGGCTTTATTTCCAACCCCAGTGAAGAGCGTCGACTGCGTGATCCCGTTCACCAGCAGGGGCTTGCGGATGCTATTTTTTCCGGGTTAAACGCACATTTTGAACGTAACCCGCCACCGGCGAGCCTGCTTGCCTGGCAGCGCGATAATCATCGCCAGCCTACGGGGAATGAGTACCGCATTCAGTCAGGCGATACGCTCTCTTCGATCGCGCTGCGCCACGGTGTGCCAGTGGGCCAGCTGCGCCAAGCTAATGATTTGAATGGCGACGTTATTCGCGTGGGCCAAGTATTACGTATTCCCAACTCTTGAGGTGTCTGGTGTCCGAGTCGAGTTCTTTGCCATCACGTATTCATGTACTCGACCCCCGCTTGGCCAACCAAATCGCCGCGGGGGAGGTTGTCGAACGTCCATCGTCGGTAACCAAGGAGCTGGTGGAAAATGCCATTGATGCGGGAAGTCAGCGCATTGAGGTTGAGATCGAGCAGGGCGGTGCGCGATTAATTAAAGTACGCGATGACGGCATCGGTATTAGTGAGCAGGACTTGCCGCTGGCGCTTGCACGTCATGCCACCAGTAAAATCGGAAGCCTTGAGGACCTGGAGGGCGTCAGTTCTCTGGGGTTTCGTGGCGAGGCGCTGGCCTCAATAAGCTCTGTCTCTCGGTTGGAGCTTGTGTCCAATGCGGAAGAAGACCCGCGAACCGGCTGGCGAGTGGTGGCCGAAGGGCGAGGGATGGAGGCGCGAGTAACGCCTGCACCACACCCCCGAGGCACCAGCGTTGCGGTGCGTGATTTGTTCTTCAATACGCCTGCGCGGCGCAAGTTCTTACGTACCGAAAAGACCGAGTTTGCCCACGTGGAAGAGGCCTTTCGGCGTCAGGCACTGTCGCGTTACGACATCACCTGGGTGCTCCGTCATAACCAGAAGGTAGTCCACCAGCTACCTGCTGGGCATACGGCGGTGGCTCAGGAGCGGCGTATCGCCTCGCTACTGGGTAAGAATTTTATTGAGCATGCACGCTATATTGAGCGCGAAGCTGGTGGTCTGCGCCTAAGCGGTTGGGTGGGCTTGCCCACGCACTCACGCTCTCAGGCCGATCAGCAGTACTTTTTTGTTAACGGGCGTGTGGTGCGTGACCGCCTGGTGGCCCATGCCGTGCGCCAGGCCTACCGGGACGTGCTCTATAACGGCCGCCATCCTGTGTTTGTACTCTACCTGACACTGGACCCTGATGTGGTCGACGTGAATGTTCATCCCACCAAGCATGAAGTGCGCTTTCGTGATGGGCGTATGGTGCATGATTTTCTCTACTCAAGTCTG
Source organism: Halomonas sp. AOP30-A1-24 (assembly GCF_052378165.1). Lineage (NCBI taxonomy): Bacteria > Pseudomonadati > Pseudomonadota > Gammaproteobacteria > Oceanospirillales > Halomonadaceae > Halomonas > Halomonas sp. AOP30-A1-24. Next base: position 162,603 of record NZ_JBQSXL010000002.1, on the reverse strand, counting down.
CACCACTGCCTGGCGACGTCTAAGCCAGCGCAAGAAAGTGATGGCGATGCCAGTGATGCCTCGGAGCATTCAGCAGAAGGCGTGAATGGTGCCACTGCCGAACCTGAGCAGACCGATTCTACCCGGTGGCAGCAGCAAGGCATGGCGCTTTCTCAAGCGCCTGACCGTCACCCGGGGGCTGAAAAAGTACGCCGCTTTATGCAGGGCTATCAGGCCTTGCACCCTAATCATGAGGATACGCTGCTTACGCCGCAGCCGCCGGGTGCATGGGCTGGCGGTCACGAGTCTGTTAGCGAGGTGCGCGAAGCACCTGCGGTAATGCCTGAAAGTGACCCGACCAGTGCGCCGCCGCTAGGCTTTGCGTTGGGGCAACTGCATGGGATTTATATCCTTGCGCAAAATGCCCAAGGGCTCGTGCTGGTGGATATGCACGCCGCCCATGAGCGTATTGTCTACGAGCGGATGAAAAATCAGCTGGCAGCCGCCAGTGGTATTGATACTCAGCCGCTATTGGTGCCCGTGTCGCTTGCTGCCAGCCGCACGGAAGTGGCAACGGCAGAAAGCGAACAGAAAGCCATTTCTCAATTGGGGATTGAGCTGGATGTTGCAGGGCCGGAAACGCTGCTGGTGCGCCAGTTACCCGCGCTTTTGGCCCAGGCTGACCCGGAAGCGCTGGTGCGAGAAATGCTTGAAGAGCTTGCCCGTTTTGGGCGCACCCATCAGGTAGAAACACGTATTCATGAGCTGCTTTCCACTATGGCATGCCACGGTAGCGTGCGCGCGAATCGACGGCTAACCATTGAAGAGATGAATGGATTGCTGCGCGATATGGAACGCACCGAGCGTAGCGATCAGTGTAATCATGGTCGGCCTACCTGGACACAAATGAACCTAAAAGCGCTTGATCGGTTGTTCTTGCGCGGACAGTAGCGGTGCTGCCAGATGTTGCCAAGTGGCGGCTGGCTGAATTAATCCCTGTTATTTTTTGGCGGAGTTTGCCACGGTATGGCTGATACACGCCCTTGGGCGATTTTTTTAATGGGTCCCACGGCGGCCGGAAAAACCGATACGGCAATCGCGCTGCACGAGCGGCTAGGGCATGAGCTAATCAGCGTTGATTCCGCAATGGTCTACCGCGGCATGAATATTGGTAGTGCTAAGCCCAGTGCTGCTGAGCTTGCCCGTGCACCCCATCGGTTAATAGATCTGCGTGATCCTGCAGAGCCCTATTCAGCCGCTGATTTTCGAGAAGATGCGCTTAGTGAGATGCGGCAAATCAGCGCAGCGGGCAAGGTGCCACTGCTCGTGGGCGGCACCATGCTGTACTACAAGCGCCTGGTTGAAGGGGTCGCAAATATGCCTGCGGCGGACCCCGCTATTCGCGAGCAGCTAGCCAAACAGCGTGAAAGTGAAGGCCTGGAATCGCTGCATAAAAAACTGATGGATGTGGATCCTGTGTCGGCGCAGCGCATCCATCCCAATGATCCTCAACGCTTAATGCGCGCACTCGAAGTTTATTACGCCAGTGGGCGCTCAATGAGTGAGCTGTGGGGTGAGCAGCAGCCAGCGCCTTTCCCTTGGCGCGTGCTATCCATTGCGTTGGCGCCAGACGACAGACGTGTTTTACACGCACGTATTGAAAAACGTTTTGCCGCTATGCTTGAGGAGGGCTTGATAGATGAGGTGGCCGCCCTCAAAAAGCGTAGTGACCTGCATCTGGAGCTGCCCGCCATGAAAAGCGTAGGGTATCGTCAGGTGTGGGAGTATCTGAACGGTGAGTACGACTATGCTGTCTTAAAGGAGCGCGGCGTAATTGCTACTCGCCAGCTCGCCAAGCGTCAGCTAACCTGGTTAAGAAGCTGGTCTAATCTTACCTGGATTGATTCGCAGCAGTTGGACGTGGTGGATAAGACGCTGAAATTCGTGCGTGAAAGCGGTGCTTAGCGTAAGATAGTGGTTTCGTGAGCGTGTGTTTTTGAGTAGCCGAAGGGCGCTTTCAACCACACGGGCCTTTCGGGCAAATAGATTGCGGCGTAGCACCAGTAGGGCACGCCATTTAACAACCAACCCCAACGACAGTTTAGGGAGAGCAACATGTCCAAAGGGCAGTCCCTTCAAGATCCTTACTTGAATATTTTGCGCAAAGAGCGCATTCCGGTCTCCATCTTTTTGGTAAATGGCATTAAGCTTCAAGGCCAGATCGAATCGTTTGACCAGTTTGTTATTCTGCTGCGTAATACCGTTAGTCAGATGGTTTATAAACATGCTATTTCCACGGTGGTGCCTTCGCGCAATGTGCGTTTGCCGGCACAAGACCCGGCCGCGCCTGATGCGGATATTTAACACCGCTGGATGAGCAATAGAGTCCTCGAGGTATTGATTGTTTTTTGAACGCCCAGAAGCCGGTGAAACGGCAGTTCTTGTCCACGTTGATTTTCATGACGAACAAGCACGTGAAGACCCGGGTGAGTTCTTAGAGCTCGTGCGCTCTGCAGGTGCAGAGCCCGCGACGCTGCTCACCGCTAGTCGTCAGCGCCCTGATTCACGAACCTTTGTGGGTTCGGGAAAGCTGGAAGAGTTGCGAGCCATGCTCGCGGCTCATGAGGCGGAGCTGGTGATCTTCAATCATAGTTTAAGTCCTTCCCAGCAGCGCAACCTTGAGAAAGAACTCAAGTGCCGAGTCCTTGACCGTACTGGTCTGATTCTCGATATTTTTGCGCAACGGGCACGAACCCATGAGGGTAAGCTGCAGGTCGAGCTTGCTCAGCTAGAGTATATGTCTACTCGCCTTGTGCGTGGGTGGACGCACCTTGAGCGCCAAAAAGGCGGGATTGGCTTGCGTGGGCCCGGCGAAACGCAGCTGGAAACCGACCGCCGTCTATTAAGAGGACGTATTAAGTCAATCAATAAGCGATTGGATAAAGTACGTAGCCAGCGTGAACAGAACCGCCGCGCCCGTGCACGTGCGGAAATCCACAGTGTATCGCTGGTCGGTTATACCAACGCAGGCAAATCGACGCTGTTTAATACGTTAACCAATGCCGATGTGTATGCCGCTGACCAATTGTTTGCAACGCTGGACCCGACGCTGAGGCGCCTTGAGATCGAAGACGTGGGCCCGGTGGTGATGGCGGATACGGTAGGGTTTATCCGGCATTTGCCCCATAAGCTTGTTGAGGCGTTCCAGGCGACGCTTCAGGAGGCAGCGGAAGCCACTTTGCTTGTGCATGTGATTGATGCAGCCGACCCTGATCGCGAGCTAAACGTTGACCAGGTAGAGCACGTATTGAAAGAGATTGGCGCCGATAGTGTGCCGGTTCTCAAGGTAATGAATAAAATCGACAAGCTTGATAGCGCACCGCGTATTGAGCGTGATGGGCATGGCGTGCCTGAAGTGGTGTGGTTGTCTGCTCAACAAGGCCAAGGTCTTGAGCTACTTCATGAAGCGCTTACTGAGCTCTTGGCTGGCGATGTCATCGGATTTTCGCTGACACTGACGCCAGAACAGGGCAAGCTGCGGGCAGGACTTCATGAGCTAAACGCCGTGCGTCAGGAAGCATTTGATGAGCAGGGGCGCTCTGTATTGGATGTTCGACTACCGCGTCGCGACTTTAACCAATTAATGGCGCAGCTGGGTGAGCGTGCTAACACCTATTTGCCTGTAGCATTACGTGAAGTTGACGAGTGGTAGGTCCTTGCTTTTCTACTCGTGTAAGGGATGGTAATAACAGTTTGATATAGCAATAATTTCAATAAAGCGCATGGAGCTTGCCGAAGGCATGCCATGCGCAGATGAGCACCTTAGTGGAGACGAAGTATGGCCTGGAATGAGCCTGGTGGTGGCAACCAGCACGACCCATGGAGTGGTGGTGGTCGACGGGGTGGCAACGACGGTGATAACCGTGGTGGCAACGACGGCGGTAATCGGGGCGGGAATAATGGGGGTAATAACCAAGGCCCTCCTGACCTTGATGAAGCGCTCAAGAAGTTTCAAGACAAGCTGAACGGCATGCTGGGCGGCGGCAGTAAAAAAGGCAACGGAAACAAGCGGAACAGTGGAAGCGGTGGTGGTAAACCACGTAATACGCTTGCATTGCCGGGCCTTTTAGTTGTGGTTGCGCTAGCGATTTGGGCAGCCTCCGGCTTCTATCTGGTGGATCAGTCTGAGCGTGGCGTTGTTTTACGTTTTGGTGAGTACCAGAGCGTTGTTGGGCCGGGCCTTCACTGGAATCCGCCGTTGATTGACGATGTCCGCATGGTGAATGTCACGCGTGTTCGCTCTGTGTCACAAACCCAGGCGATGCTGACGCGCGATGAAAACATCGTGGAAGTGGAAATATCGGCGCAGTACCAGGTCGCAAATCCGCAAGATTTTGTTCTCAATGTGCGTGATCCTGCACTGTCCATGGAAAATGCGCTTGATTCTGCTTTGCGTCACGTTGTAGGTGGCACAGACATGATCGATATCCTGACCTCAGGGCGTGAAATCCTGGGCAGCTCGGTCGCTAGCCGCTTGCAGTCCTATCTTGATGCGTATGGAGCGGGTATCCGTTTACAAACCATTAACATTGAGTCGACTTCCGCGCCTGCGCCGGTTATCGACGCATTCGATGACGTAATTCGTGCTCGCGAAGACCGCCAGCGTACCATTAACGAAGGCATGGCTTACGCTAACGCCATTATCCCGGCCGCTCAGGGTCAAGCCCAACGCGTGGTTGAGCAAGGCCAAGGGTATCGTGAGTCGGTCGTGGCCGAAGCTCAGGGTCAAGCGAATCGCTTCAATGCCTTGTTAACAGAGTACCAAAATGCGCCAGAGGTAATGCGTGAGCGGATGTACCTGGATACGCTTGAAAGCGTCTACGGCGGTACGCCCAAGGTACTCATGGATGTAAGCGAAAATGCACCGCTAATGTATCTGCCGCTTGATCAAATGCGTGGCAATAGTGGGCGCAGCAATAGCGCATCAAGCGCTAATGACAGTGGCTCAGGCAGTGAGGAGTTGGATCCGCGTGTTGTAGAAAGTTTACGTGGAAGCCAAACGACGAATTCTTCATCTTCAAGTAGTAGCTCTATTCGCAGGGAGGGCCGGTAAATGATTAATAATCGATCCCTGCTGATCGTTGGTGGCTTGGCTGTTGTCGCGTGGTTGGCAAGTAATTCGCTGTATGTTGTTGATGAGACACAGCGTGCCGTAAAACTGCGCTTTGGTGAGGTTATTGAAGAGAATATTCAGCCTGGCCTGCATGTCAAAATACCGGTTGCTCAAACGATCCGTAAGTTTGATACGCGCCTGCTGACGCTGGATACCGATACCAGTCGTTATCTGACGCTTGAGCAAAAAGCAGTTATCGTCGACTCCTACGTTAAATGGCAGGTGGTTAATCCTACCCGCTACTACGAGGCAACGGCAGGCGATGAAATGATGGCGATCCGCCTTATTCAGCCACGTGTTGACGAGAGCTTACGTAACGAGTTTGGCCGTCTTAATCTGCAGGAAATCATTGCCGAGCGCCGTGATGACCTGATGATTGGCCCTACCGAAGAGCTGGATAGCCTGATGCGTGATGAGCTGGGTGTCGCTATCCGCGATATTCGCATCAAGCGTATTGATTTACCTGAAGACGTGTCAGCGGCAGTCTTTGAGCGGATGCGCTCTGAGCGTGAGCGCGAAGCCCGCGAATGGCGTGCCCAGGGACAGGAAGAAGCGGAGCGGATTCGCGCTAATGCTGACCGTCGTCGCCACGTACTTATCGCTCAGGCAAATGAGCGTGCAGAGACGCTGCGCGGTGAAGGTGATGCTCAGGCAGCCAGTATCTTTTCTGAAGCGTATGGCCAGGATCAGGAGTTTTTCTCCTTTTGGCGTAGCTTGAATGCTTACCGCGATAGCTTCTCGGGCGACGGTGATATGCTGGTATTAGACCCCAGCAGCGACTTTTTCCGTTACCTGCGCAGTGCTAATCCTAACGGGCAAGCAGGCGGAGAAGAGTAAGTTGGTATAGGGGTGAATTTTGCCATGAAGCAGAACGCATGGCGGGGTTCATCCCTTGAGCAAACGTGGTAGACTTAATTGAACCGGGCGTCGCCCGGTTTTTTTGTGGCCCTCATTTAACGTTAATGCGTCAAGCGCGTATTCATCGACTCCAGGGCCTTCATCGTCTTGCAGGATTGTTTACATGACCATCGCTGACCGCTGGCTGTTGCCCGACGGCATGGATGAGGTGCTACCGCCTCAGGCAAGCCGCATGGAAGAGCTGCGCCGCGCGCTGCTTGATCTTTATCATTGCTGGGGCTATGACCAGGTCATGCCACCACCGGTGGAGTTTCTAGACTCCTTGTTGACCGGTACCGGTACCGACCTTGATCTGCAAACCTTTAAGCTAACAGACCAATTAACCGGCCGTATGATGGGCGCCTCGGCAGATGTTACGCCGCAGGTGGCGCGTATGGATGCCCACTCGCTCAAACGCCAAGGGCCCGTTCGGCTGTGCTACTGCACGAACGTACTGCGCGCTAAAGCTGATCAGCATCAGGGCGGACGCAGCCCTGTTCAGGTCGGCGTCGAACTGTTTGGCCATGCTGGGTTAGAGGCCGATAGTGAAATCATTCATTTGGCGCTCGCCAGTTTAAAAGCCGCAGGCGCAGGTGAAATACATCTGGCTCTTGGGCACATCGGCATTTACCGTAGTTTGGTAGACGCTGCCGCGCTTAATAATGAGCAGGAGAGCACGCTGTTTGAGGCACTGGCACTCAAGTCGCCGGGACAATTGGCGGAGCAAGTTAACGCAAGCGTCAGCGACCCGGTACTGGCCGATATGTTTATGGCGCTAGGTGAGTTGCACGGCGACGCCAGTATACTTGAGCAAGCACGCGAGCGCTTTGCAGGTGCTCCGGCCTCTGTAACCGCCGCGCTTGATCAGTTAAGTGCGCTGTATCAGGGCGTGTTGGCTCGCTTTGACGTGTCGCTCTATTTTGATCTTGCCGAGCTGCGTGGGTATCAATACCACACAGGCATGATGTTTGCCGCTTATGTGCCAGGTTACGGCCATGCGCTTGCAAAGGGTGGCCGCTATGATGATACGGGGCGCGCCTTTGGGCGTGCACGTCCGGCTACTGGCTTTTCGATGGATTTAAAGCAGTTGGCATCATTGGCCTTGGCATCGCCAGGCAACGGCGCCATTTGGGCGCCTGCCCAAGAGGAAGAGTCTCTCAACGCTGCCATAGTTGCACTGCGAGAGCAGGGAGAACGCGTTATTCAAGCGCTGCCTGGGCAGCGTACTGGGCCGGCGGAGCACAAGTGTGACCGCCGTCTTGAGTTTATCGATGGCTGTTGGCAGACAACGGCCCTGACACAAGAGACGAGTGCATAATGGGTAAGAATGTCGTAGTCCTGGGCACCCAATGGGGTGATGAAGGCAAAGGCAAGATTGTTGACCTGCTCACCGAGTCAGCGGCGGCGGTAGTGCGTTTCCAGGGTGGCCATAATGCGGGCCACACGCTGGTAATCGACGGTGAAAAAACGGTGCTTCATCTCATTCCGTCGGGTGTCCTGCGTCCGGGTAAAACCTGCGTAATCGGCAACGGGGTGGTGCTTTCGCCTGAAGCGCTGATCAAAGAGATCCGCGAGCTTGAAGATAAAGGTGTACCGGTGCGTGAGCGCCTGCGCCTTTCACCTGCCTGCCCGCTGATTTTGCCTTACCACGTGCGCCTTGATCAGGCCCGCGAAAAAGCCCGTGGCGTTGCCAAGATTGGCACAACGGGTCGAGGCATTGGTCCGGCTTACGAAGATAAAGTGGCACGCCGTGGCTTGCGCTTGGGCGATATGCTTCATCGGGAGCGGTTTGCCTCCAAACTGGGCGAAGTGCTGGATTACCACAACTTCGTATTGGTTAACTACCACGGTGAACCCGCCGTCGACTTCCAGGAAGTGCTGGACAGCGCCATGCAAATGGCCGATGAGCTTCGTCCGATGGTATGCGATACCGTGAGCATGGTTCACGACCTGCGCAAGGCGGGTGAGAATATTCTGTTTGAGGGCGCCCAAGGCTCGCTACTGGATATCGACCACGGTACGTACCCGTTTGTTACCAGCTCCAACACCACGGCTGGCGGCACGGCCACGGGTTCTGGTGTCGGCCCGCTTTACCTGGATTATGTGCTGGGTATTACCAAAGCGTATACCACGCGCGTGGGTTCAGGACCGTTCCCCACTGAGCTGTTCGACGACCATGGCCGTCACCTGGCTGAGCGTGGCCACGAATTTGGTGCCACCACGGGTCGTCCACGCCGTTGCGGTTGGTTTGATGCTGTGGCCCTGCGTCATGCGGTACAAATTAACTCCATATCCGGCATCTGCCTGACCAAGCTTGACGTGCTCGATGGTCTGGAAAATATTCGGGTGTGCGTGGGCTATCGCAGTAAAGATGGTGACGTGCTGGACAACCCGGTTGATTCTGAAGGCTACGAAGCCATAGAGCCGCTTTATCAGGATTTACCAGGCTGGAAAGAGTCGACGCTGGGTGCTAAAAACGTCGACGATTTACCGGCTAACGCCCGCGCTTACATCAGTTTCCTGGAAGAGCAGGTGGGCACCAGTATTGATATTATTTCAACGGGGCCAGACCGTGTTGAAACCATCGTACTGCGCAATCCGTTTGACGGCGAATAATCCGCTGTCGTCGAATAACACTCGCTGAGAATATCGTCGGGTGTATGAGAAGGGGTGCCTTGGCACCCCTTTTTGGTAAATATTGATTAAAAATCAATGCCGCGACGTGCCTGTAGGCCATTATTAAAGGCGTGGCGAACTTCCTGCATTTCGGTGACGGTATCCGCCATGGCTATCAGTTCACGGTGCGCATTACGCCCCGTAATAATTACTGTCTGCTCGCTGGGGCGATTTTCAAGCGCCGCTTTAACGGTGGCGATATCCAGGTAGCCAAACTTGAGCATGTAGGTAATTTCATCCAGCACGACCAGGTAAGTGTTTGGGTCAGCCAGCATGCGCTCAGCCTCTTTCCAAACAGCCAGGCAGGCTTGAGTGTCGGCTTCACGGTTTTGGGTGTCCCAAGTAAAGCCCGTTGCCATAATTGCTATGTCAAGATTAGGGTCATCTTCCAAACGGTTGCGCTCGCCACACTCCCATAAGCCTTTAATAAACTGAATAACCCCCACGTGATAGCCATAGCCCAACGCACGGGTGACGGTGCCCCAGGCGGCCGTGGTTTTGCCTTTACCATTCCCGGTATTCACCAGCAGCAGTCCGCGTTGTTCTGTGGCGCTGGCTACTTTTTCATCCACGCGGGCTTTGAGTTTTTCCATCGACGCTTTATGGCGTGTATCGCGGTCTTTCACCGTCGCTTTCCTCTTAAAAGGCTGCCTGAAGGTCTCTAGCCTACGCCATATAGAGCTTGCAATGCCGTGATGATGGCTTAAATGTGAATAAAATTTATACAGTTGTTAAGCTTTTCCGTAGGAATCGAGGTTTTTGCGGCTAATCAATAACAGAATTGGCCGATAGGGAGCTTACTGCTCTAAAATAACCCTTCATAACTTGCCAGGAAAAATGCCATGCCCTCTTTTGATATTGTGTCGGAATTTGATCAGCACGAAGCGTCTAACGCCGTTGACCAGGCGAATCGTGAAGTGCAGTCGCGTTTTGATTTTAAAGGCGTTGACGCAAGCTTCGCCCTTGAAGGCGAAAAAGTGCAGTTAGAGGCCCAGGTCGATTTTCAACTTAAGCAGATGCTGGATGTACTGCGTGGTCGGTTAATTGCCAGAGGCATTGATGCGCGCTGCATGGATATTCAAGACCCCGAGCTTTCCGGGGTGAAGGCGCGTCAGGAAGTCGTTTTGAAGCAGGGGCTTGATGCGGCAGAAGCCAAGGATGTGGTAAAGCGTATCAAGGCGAGTAAGCTTAAAGTCCAAGCGCAAATTCAGGGTGAAAAAGTTCGCGTGACCGGGAAAAAACGTGACGACTTACAAGGCGTCATGGCGCTTTTACGGGGTGAAGAGGGGCCTGAACTACCTCTGCAGTTTGATAATTTCCGCGATTAAGCCTTATCACGTGTAGGGCGGTGTCTATGCGCTGCCCCGTTTTTGCCACTCTTTTTGCCTACTCGCAACCATCGTTTATTACAGGAGCTAACGCACTATGTCTGATCCGCAGCCGGTTTATTTAAGCGACTATCAGCCGCCCGCCTACCAGGTCACCCACACCGAGCTGACGTTTGATCTTGACCCTGCTGCCACCCGTGTAAAAGCACGATTGTTGATTGAACGTAACGAAAACGTAGACGCCCAAACGCCTCTGGTGCTGAATGGCGAGCAGCTGTCGCTGATCTCGTTGGCCATTGATGGCACACCGCTAGCGGAGGCGGATTACCAATTGGATGAGGGCAGCCTGCGTATTATGCAGTTGCCGGGAACGTTCAGCCTTGAAAGTGAGGTAGAAATTGCGCCTGGTGCTAACACTGCTCTGGAAGGGCTTTACCAGTCGAGTGGTATGTACTGTACCCAGTGTGAAGCGGAAGGTTTTCGGCGCATTACGTTCTACCCAGACCGCCCGGATGTGATGGCCACCTTCACCGTCACGGTCATTGGTGATCAAAACAACGAACCCGTTTTGCTGGCCAACGGCAACCCCGTGGACAGCGGTATATTGGAAAACGGTCGCCATTTCGTGAAATGGGAAGATCCGCATCCTAAACCGTGCTACCTGTTTGCGTTGGTAGCGGGTGATTTACACAAGGTTGAAGACCACTTTTCTACCATGAGCGGCCGTGATGTCACGCTGCAAATTTGGGTAGAAGAGGAAAATCTGGATAAAACCGAACACGCCATGGCTTCGCTCAAACGTTCCATGGCGTGGGATGAACAGACCTATGGCCGCGAATATGACCTTGATCTGTTTATGATCGTGGCCGTTAACGATTTCAATATGGGAGCGATGGAGAACAAGGGGCTGAATATTTTCAACTCTGCCGCTGTACTGACGCATCCCAATACCGCCACCGATGCCACGTTTCAAAACGTGGAAGGCATTGTGGCCCACGAATATTTTCATAACTGGTCCGGCAATCGAGTGACCTGTCGTGACTGGTTCCAGCTATCGCTGAAAGAAGGCTTTACCGTTTTTAGGGACCAGTGTTTTTCCGCTGATACCAACTCGGCGCCGGTTAAGCGTATTCAAGATGTGTCTTTTTTCCGTACGGCGCAGTTTGCAGAAGATGCAGGCCCCACTGCGCATCCTGTGCGCCCCGACCACTACATTGAAATCACCAATTTCTACACCCTGACTATTTATGAAAAGGGTGCAGAAGTAGTGCGTATGCTGTGTAACCTGGTGGGGTGGGAAAATTTCCGCCAAGGGGCCGATGCCTACTTTGAGCGCTTTGATGGTCAGGCGGTCACCATTGAAGACTTTGTTGGCTGTATGGAAGAGGCGTCGGGCCAAACGCTTGATCAATTTATGCGCTGGTACGCGCAGGCAGGTACGCCAGAGATTGATGTCCACGGTGAATACGACTATGTACATAGTGAATACAGGCTAACGCTTCGGCAGCGCACGCCTGCCACGCCCGGCCAAACCGAGAAGCAGCCGCTGCATATCCCTGTGCGGATGGGGCTGGTGGGAACCAAATCTGGTCAGGACTTAACGCTGACCATGGCCGGGGAAGTGCTGGGCAAGGATGCGGTGATCCATTTACGCGATAACGAGCAGACCTTTGTCTTTACCGATGTCGCCGAGGCGCCAGTACCGTCACTGCTGCGTGACTTCTCGGCGCCAGTGAAGCTACATTTCCCCTATTCACGTGAAGAACTGGCATTTTTGCTCACCCATGATAGTGATGGTTTTAACCGCTGGGATGCCGGTCAGCGCTTGGCCATGCTGGCGTTGGACGATCTGATCGCGGCGCATCGTAATGGCGTTGAAAAAGTCATGGATGGCCGCGTTACGGAAGCCTTTAGAGCGCTGCTGACAAGCTCCACGTCTGACAAGGCGGTGCTGGCCGAGATGCTAACCCTGCCTTCTGAAGCCTACATTGCCGAGCAGCAGCCGATCGTCGATGTCGATGCGATTCACGCGGCGCGTGAGTTTGTGCGCCAATCATTGGCGTTAGCACTTCGCGATGAATTTGTGGCCACGTTTGAAGCCAATCGCTCGGAGGAGGCTTACGCGCCAACGCCTGAGCAAATCGCCCAGCGTAGTCTTAAAAACATAGCGCTTAGCTATTTGATGTCGATTGAGGATGAGCAGGCGATTGCATTTTGTCAGGCCCAGTTTGCCGCTGACCACAATATGACCGATGTGAGCCATGCGCTAACGCTGCTTGTGCATAGCGAACGTGATGACGTGTCGTCACCCGCTTTAAAAGCGTTTGGTGAAAAATGGGCGCATGATTCGCTGGTTATGGATCAGTGGTTTACGATTCAGGTGACGCGGCCTCAGCCTGATGTGCTGGAGCGTGTCGAGTTCTTGATGCAGCATCCGGCATTTTCAATCAAGAACCCAAACAAAGTACGTGCGCTAGTGGGTGCTTTTACGCAAAATCGGGTTAATTTCCATCGCCTGGATGGTAAGGGTTACGCGCTGCTTGCCGATGTGGTGATTGAGCTTAATCGACTAAACCCGGAAATTGCCGCGCGATTGGTTACCCCGCTAACACGCTGGCAGCGTTTTGACGAAGCGCGCCAGGCCTTAATGCATGCGCAGTTGGAACGTATCAAAAAAGAGCCGCTATCTTCGAACGTATATGAAGTAGTTGAAAAAGCGCTGGCGTAAGCACTCCCAGCGTTCCAACCATGAAAGGGAAGCCATTGGTGAACGACTCACAACCGCATTTTTTACTGATTATAAATGGTAAATCAGCCGGGAACCCGGCACTGCGTGAAGCCGTTGAAGAGCAGCGTGAGGCAGGGATGCCGATTACCGTGCGCTCAACATGGGAGGGCGGTGACGCCGCTCTCTTTGCCGAGCAGGCATGTGATATGGGCATCACCCATGTCATCGCCTGCGGCGGCGATGGCACTGTTAACGAAGTGGTTAACGGGCTAATGCGTGTCGCTCATGATAAGCGTCCCGCTTTGGGCGTTGTGCCGCTGGGCAGTGCCAACGACTTTGCCACCTCCACGGGGTTACCGTTGGAGCCAAGCCCTGCGCTGGCACAGGCAAGGACACTAAGCGCATACCCCGTTGATGTCGTACGAGTAACGGCTGAGGCTAATAATAAAACCGTCGTTCAGTACTACGTCAACATGACCACGGGCGGATTTGGGGCGGAAATTACCTCTTCAACACCGAAGACGCTGAAACGCTTGTTAGGCGGAGGTGCATACTCCTTAATGGGGGCGCTTAAAGCCTGGCGGCATCGCAGCTATCGTGGCACGCTTCACTGGGGCGATAAAGAGCAGGATGTCTCGCTGCTGTTATTGGCGTTAGGTAATGGCCGGCAATCAGGCGGCGGACAGGTGCTCGCCCCACGTGCCAAGCTTGATGATGGCCGCTTGGATGTTCTTCTGGTGAAGGATTTTAGCTCCGTAACGGAACTGCCGACGCTGATTAGCGAGCTTCAGAGCTTTCCCTCTGATGGGCAGTATGTACGCTATTTCACAGCGACTGAGCTGACGGTCACAACTCAGAAAGATGATCCTGCTTGGCCCTTAACGCTGGACGGCGAAATGTGTCAGTATGATCGTTTTTGCGTTGAAGTGGTGCCGTTGGCGCTGCACGTTTTATTGCCTGAGGGTTGCTCGTTACTGTCAGCAAATGACCGACACTGATCGTAGGCTGTCTTTAAAAGCGTTATTTAAGAAGGGGAATCTAATGGTAAACCGTTTATGGATACCGGTTGTTGCCACCTTGGCACTATTGCTAAGCGCATGTGGTGACTCTCAAGAAGAGACTGATGTGACACCGGATGAGCCTTCATCGGTTTCTGATGAAGACGTTGTACAAGAGGAAGAAGCGCCGGCCGCCGCTGAAAATGCCGCGGATATGCCAAGTCCTGCGGAGGTAGAGGATGACGTTGAGGCGCGCCAGGCCGCTGAAGAGCTAGAGCAGGCCGAGGCGCTGCGTGATGATATGCAAGATGATGCGGTCAACGCTGACGAGCCCGAGGCCCAAGAGGTAACGGCAGGCGAAGACACTCTGGCGGCGGACCCTGATGAGATACTGCAAGAGGGTGGCGCATTGCCAGGAGAGGCAACGCGCTCCGACGTCGATCAAATGATTGAAGAGACTGAACAGCGTTTTCAGGAAGCCCAACGGCGCCTAAATGAGCAGTTTGAAGAAGCAGAGCAACAAGCCGAAGAGTACGATGCTATTGAGCAAGAAGCATTGTCCAATGAGTGGGAAACACAGAGCAGCCTACCCGAAAGCTCGCGCTTGGAAGATAACCGGGAAGCTACCGATGTTGATGCATTGATTGAGGATACCGAACGCCGCTTTGAGGAAGCCCAAAAGCGACTTGAAGAGCAGTTTCAGGAAATCGAGCGTGAACATAATGGCAGTAGTAGCCGTGGGGTTATTCTGAATGAAGACGCAGACAGCGATAATACTAACGCTACTCATCAATAAGGCGCGTTGAGCAGGCAATAAAAAGGCCCGCCTTGGCGGGCCTCGCTACATTCGGCCATGATTAAGCAAGGCGAATGTTAGAAGCCTGAAGGCCCTTTTTACCCTGCGTTACCTCAAAGCTGACTTTTTGACCATCTTGCAGGGTCTTGAAGCCTTCCGCTTGAATTTCGGAGAAGTGCGCAAACAGGTCGTCACTGCCATCATCCGGTGAGATGAAGCCGTAACCTTTCGTATCGTTGAACCACTTGACGGTGCCAGTTGCCATTAGTCGTTTCCTTAACGTGCCTATAATGATCAAGCGAACCTGCATAGGATTCGCCCGCCAAAATCAATGTAGATGCAAAAAAATGGGTCGTCCAGTAACAATCTAATGTTTCTTAACTTTTGTTGAGCCGCGTATATGTTGTCAATACAGCTTGTAGATTCTCAGTTTGTGGCCTTTTTGGTCGCTATTACGCTGTTGTCGATTACGCCTGGCGTGGATACCTTGCTGGTTATCCGTAACACTGCCCGAGGCGGGACTCGGGACGGCATTGCCACCAGCTTAGCGATCTGCTGCGGTCTGTTTGTACACGCGACCATCTCGGCATTAGGTATTTCACTGATTCTGCTCCAGTCGGCCTGGGCATTTCATCTATTAAAGTTGGTCGGGGCGGGGTATCTGGTATGGCTAGGGGTCACCAGTTTGTTAGCTGCAAGGCGTGGCCAGCCATTACCGGTCAAAGGGGTGATCGGTGCTGCTTCTCCTGTTCCGCTTTGGCAGCCCATTAAGGAAGGCTTGCTGTCCAATGTATTGAATCCAAAAACGATTATTTTTTATATGGCTTTTTTGCCTCAGTTTATTGCGCCGGGTGATCCGGCGTTGGTCAAGTCCCTGTGGCTAGCAGGTGTCCACTTTATCATTGCCAATATCTGGCAAATCAGCGTGGTATTCATGGTGGGAGGCGCCAGCAAGTGGCTCGCCAGCGTGCGCTTTGCGCAGGCGTTAAATGCCGCGACTGGCGCGGTGCTGGTCGCGTTTGGGCTCCGTTTGGCGATGGAGCAGCGCCCAGTATAACTGGGCGCTTGGTGAGTAAACTGACCAGGCAGTAAGCGCGATTACCTTTGTACGCTTATTGACGAGCCAGCAAAGCGCGGTCGTAACGTACCTGTTGTTCACTATCACTTAACAGTGAAACACCTTCGCTGTTACCACCGTTGGCCAAACTTTCAAAAATTACCCGATAGCTAAGCACCGCCTGCACATAATCGCGTGTTTCTTTAAAGGGAATGCTTTCCACAAACAGATCAAATGACTCCATGCCGCTTCCCAGCCACTGATCAACACGCCCAGGGCCAGCATTATAGGCGGCAGCGGCGGCAAGTCGGTTACCCTGATAGCGGTTAAGCTTGTTGCGCAGATAAGTGCTGCCCAGGCGAATATTAAGTTCAGGGTCAAGAATGCCGTAAGGCCCTGGGTCACTAATACCCAATTGGCGACTTACCAGGCTTGCCGTGCCGGGCATTAACTGCATCAAACCGCGGGCGCCTGCTGGAGAGAGCGCTACCGGGTTATAGGCACTTTCACGACGGGTAATCGCCATTAGCATATACGGGTCTACACCGGTTTGGTGGCCCCAGTGCATAAAGCTCTCCCGGTAAGCCTCGGGGAAGCGCCAATCAAGCGCATCCCACATGCTGCCAGCAATCGTGGTCTGTACCAGGCGTGCATGCCACTGTTGATGGGCTGCATAATCGGCCAGGGCGCGCGCCTGCTGGGGCGTGCCGTTTTTCACCGCATACAGCCATTCGCTATTGGCAAGGCCGTCTTCGCCAATGCGTAGCAGCGCTTCGGTACGCTGGACCACGGGGAGGCGTGCAGTGCGTTCGCGTGAAGTCTCATCAAAATGATTGCGCTCAAGATTGAGCTGGTAAGGCTGGCCAAGTTGTTCAGCGGCCGCAAACCCATAAAAGCTGCGGTCGGTCGCCGCCTGACGGTAGCGAGCGGTGGCTGCCTCCTGGCTGCCCAGCTGTTCATTGGCACGCCCCAGCCAGTACTGCCAGCGGCTGTTTTCTTGTTGGCTGGTGGGCATTTCCGCAATCCAGTGAATCACCTCCTGCCACTGCCGGTCTGCCAATGCACGACGTACGCGTAGCTCAAGCACGCGCTCGCTATCCAACGAGGGAAGAACGTCATCTACCCAGCCTAAGGCGCCGGGTACATTGCGTACCAGTGCATAGAAAGCCAACTCTTCTTCAATGGTTTGCTGATCACTGGGTAGAAGGTTCAAGTTGGGCGCGATGGTTTGCCAGCTACTCAATGCGGCCGGGGTATCTTCACGGGTGAACCGCTGCATCGCGGCTTTGTAGAAACTGGCGGTTGCCGCGCATTCAGGGCCAAGGCAGGCGGGCGCTGAGGTGACCGCGCGGGTATTGGTATTCACTTGGTCGGCGGTTTCAATAGCGGTGTGCCACTGGCCACTGAGCAGCCCGTCTAAATAGTCTGAGAGACGATCTTCACCGGCTTGCCAAGCGAGCATTCTTCGCTCCCAGATAGCCTTTGAATCAATCGTGCCGTTAGCCCGCAGGCGGTCAAACAGGGGGTCACACGCATCGGGCTGAGAGCTTCCTTCAAGCCAAAGTGCAAGGCCTGCCTCTGCGGCCTGCTGGGGCTGTGAATCCAGTATGGCTGTATAGTAATAACACTGGCGAGCGGTGCCTGCAGGTTCGCCATCGGCAACGGCCAGCAAATCGCTATAACGCCCCGCGTGGCCATACTGGGCAATGGCCTGGCCGCGTAGCCACTCAGAAAGCGGAGAGTCGTTATGCTGGTCAATAAAGCGTTGTACTTGGGCCGTCGAGACGTTGGGTAGTTGATTGCGTAATCGGTGGTAGTCGACATAGCCGCTCAGCACATGGCCTTCAATAGCGCGCTCGTCGATGTGGTTCCACTGTTGTTGACGAGCGGCTTCTAACGCATCGCGCATAGCGGTATCAGAAGCAGCCCATGAGGCAGTGGGTAAGCCCACCAGGATTGCCGCGCATAAAGTGCGAAAAGGGGATCTGAATGGCGATGCCTGCATAATTTTCTCTCTTTCTCGCTAACGGATTGGCAACCGCTAATAGTGAACGAAATGGTCAAATAGTGTTCAGACAATCGTGACACTTGGAGGATTCAATTACGATGGCTCGATTATCCACGTTGTGGCTATTTCGTCGACTTAAATCCCGCCTCTGGGCTGTAAAACGTATCGGACGCGCACTGAAACTGTTTGTGCCCATGACGTCTGATGTCCTGAGCGGTCGCTTTCGGCCTGTGCCCTGGGCTGCCTTTGGCATGATGACGCTGGCGCTTGCCTACCTTGCAATGCCGTTCGATTTAATTCCGGACTTTCTCGTTTTCATAGGTCTGATTGACGATGTCATTATCGTTGGCTGGCTTCTCAACCGTATTGACCAGCGCTTGGCAGATTACCGCGCCTGGAAGTACGGCGATATTGATATCACTACTTCTCAACACTCACCTTCTTGAAATCGCTCTGCTTATCCCCATATCCAACTCACACATTTTTTCGTTCCTGTCTCATTGGGAGGCAGGAACTCTAAACAAACGTGATTGATGAGGGCTAGGCGAATGTCAACAGCGACCCACGAAGAAACGTTAGGCTTTCAAACAGAAGTTAAGCAGCTTCTCAACCTGATGATTCACTCCCTGTATTCCAACCGGGAGATTTTCCTGCGTGAGCTTATCTCTAACGCCGCGGATGCCTGTGACAAACTGCGCTACGCGGCGCTAGATAACGATGCGCTGTACGAAGGCGACAGCGAGCTTCGAGTAGAAATTGAGCACGATAAAGAAGCCAATACCATTACGTTGCGCGACAACGGTATTGGTATGAACCGCGAAGACGTTATCGCTAATCTGGGCACCATCGCCCGCTCAGGCACCGCTGAGTTTTTAAAGCAGATGTCAGGCGAGCAGCAAAAAGATGCCAAGTTGATCGGCCAGTTCGGTGTAGGTTTCTACTCAGGCTTTATTGTGGCTGACGAAGTGGCAGTGCGTACCCGCAAAGCCGGGACGGCCGCCTCTGAAGGCGTTGAGTGGCGCTCTAAAGGCGAAGGTGAGTTTACCGTCGCTGATATTGAGCGCGAGCTTCACGGCACCGAAATTACGCTTTATCTGAAAGAAGACGCTAAAGAGTTTGCTGACGATTACCGCCTTCAAAACCTGGTGCGCAAGTACTCTGATCATATTGAAGTGCCCGTGCGCATGCCCAAGACCGAAACGGTCAAGGATGATGAAGGCAACGACATCGAAGGTAGCGAAGTCACCACGTGGGAAACCGTTAACGAAGCCACTGCACTCTGGGCGCGCCCCAAGAGCGATGTTTCTGATGACGAGTACAAGGCGTTTTATAAGCACGTTGCCCATGACTTTAGCGACCCGCTTGCCTGGAGCCACAACAAGGTAGAGGGCAAGCTTGAGTACACTAGTTTGCTCTACGTGCCGGGCCGGGCGCCTTTTGATATGTATGAGCGCGATGGCGCTCGCGGCGTTAAGCTTTATGTGCAGCGCGTATTTATCATGGATGACGCTGAACAGTTCCTGCCGCTCTACCTGCGCTTTATCAAAGGCGTATTGGATACGCGCGATTTGTCGCTCAACGTTTCCCGCGAACTTTTGCAGCAGGACCCGCAGGTCGACAAGATCAAAGGGGCGCTGACCAAGCGTGCGCTGGATATGCTTAAAAAGCTTTCCAAGGACAGCGAAGAGTACCAAACCTTCTGGAACACCTTCGGCAGCGTGCTGAAGGAAGGCCCAGGCGAAGATTTTGCTAACCGCGAAAAAGTTGCTGGTCTTTTACGCTTTGCGTCCACGCACAGCGACACCGCTACCCAGGATCAATCGCTTGCCGACTACGTCGAGCGCATGAAAGAAGGCCAGCAGAAGATCTACTACGTGGTAGCAGATAGCTTCAATGCGGCGAAAAACAGCCCGCACCTGGAGATCTTCCGTAAGAAAGGTATCGAAGTTCTGCTGCTGTCTGACCGTATTGATGAGTGGCTGATGAGCCATCTGACCGAGTTTGACGGTAAATCCTTTGCGGATGTTGCCAAAGGCGAGCTGGACCTTGGTGATGTCGAAGACGAAGCCGAGAAAAAGGCTCAGGAAGAGACAGCCAAGGCGAAAGAAGACTTGCTGAAGCGCGTTAAAGAAGCGCTTAGCGATGGTGTACAGGACGTCAAGGTTACCCATCGTTTGACCGGCTCACCGGCCTGCGTCGTGCTGCCTGAGCATGAAATGGGCTTTCAAATGCGCCGCATTATGGAAGCCGCCGGGCAAAAAATGCCGGACGTTAAGCCCATTTTAGAGCTCAATCCGGAGCACCCGCTGGTAACACGCCTGGAAGGAGCAGAAGGCGAGATCTTCACACAGCTGGCGCACATCCTGCTTGACCAGGCGATTATCGCCGAAGGTGGTCATCTGGACGACCCAGCCGCTTATGTGAAGCGTCTAAACAGCGTACTGACCGCTTAATCGTCGTTGCTACTTTTCACGGCCCGTTTGGATTCCCAAGCGGGCCGTTTGTTTTGATAAAGTAGCTGTTACTTTTCGCGTGATTTTTTCAGGACATCCTTATGGCTGAGCAGCAAATCAAGGTCGCGGTGCTGGGAGGTGGCAGTTTCGGTACGGCGCTTGCCAGCATCGCGGCGGATAACGGTGCCCATGTGCGTCAATGGATGCGAGACGAAGCGCTGGTCGCACAAATTAATCAAGAGCACCGTAACGGTCGCTACTTGCCTCACTATGCGATGAATCCTGCCGTTCAAGCCTCAACGGACCTGCACACGGTGCTGGACGATGCCGAGCTTGTGCTTATCGCCATTCCCTCAAAGGCGTTTCGAAGCGTGGTGCAGGCCGCGAAACCTTGGCTAAAGGCAAGACAAATTCTGGTCAGTACCACCAAAGGTATTGAGTCGGATAGCTTTCTGCTGATGAGTCAGGTGTTAGCGGATGAAACCGGCTTTTCCCATATTGGCGTCATCGCAGGCCCCAACCTTGCCTCAGAAATAGCCGATAAGCAGCTAACGGCGACAGTGATTGCCAGTGCCGATGCGCTAACGCGCACCCGTGTGCAGCAAGCATTGGGCTGCCGCTACTTTCGTGTTTATGCCAGCAATGATCGCCACGGGGTGGAATTGGGCGGTGCACTTAAGAATATTTATGCCATTGCGGCGGGCATGGCCGCTGCGTTGGGTATGGGGGAAAATACCCGCAGCATGCTAATGACTCGGGCGCTGGCTGAAATGAGCCGCTTTGCCGTGGCCCAGGGGGCTAACCCCATGACATTCCTTGGCCTTGCCGGGGTGGGCGACTTGATTGTGACCTGTTCGTCGAACCTGTCGCGTAATTATCGCGTGGGGTATGCCATGGGCGAGGGGCGCAGCCTTGAAGAGGCTGTTTCCGCGCTTGGCCAAGTGGCTGAAGGCGTCAATACGGTTAAGCTGGTGTGTGCCAAGGCGCAGGAAATGGGTGTATATATGCCGCTTGCCGAAGGCCTCTCCCATGTTCTCTTCGGCGGTGTGCCTGCCCAGGAGATGGCGCGTACGCTGATGATGGGCGAGCAGAGCAGTGATGTAGAATTTATTCTGCCCCGTGAGGCAGTTCAGCAGGCCCATTTGGATAATCGAGGCTGGCATGAGTAGCTTATTCATTATGCGCCACGGAGAAGCAGCGCCCGGCTTTCTGGATAGCAAACGGCTGCTCACCCCGCAGGGGGAGCACGAAGCCGCCATGATGGCGCAATGGCTGGCTGCACGCTTGGCAAAAGGGGAGCTTTTCGTACCGGTTCTCTATGCAAGCCCCTATGCGCGTGCGCAACAAACGGCACGTATTGTCGCTGAGGCATTAGGCTGTTCGCTAAGCACGCTGGACTTTATAACCCCAGAGGATGACCCGGCCAAGGTAAGCGAATGGTTGTTAACACAGCCAGACAGCGCGCCGATAATGCTGGTCAGCCATATGCCGCTGGTGGGTAATCTGACGGAACTGCTGGTGGAGGGCAGGCCGGGCCAGGGGCTGGGGTTCGACACCGCGGGCATTGCGGAGTTAGAGGCAGATGTATGGGCAGCAGGCTGCGCTCAGTTAGCGCGTTATATGTCGCCAGGTCAGTTGGCTTGAAAGAACCGTTTTAAGGTAATAAAAACGGCGGCCCCAAGGCCGCCGTTCGCGTTGCTGTACGAGCCAAACGTTGATGCTTACAGCAGCGCGTCGAGCTTCTCTTTTAACACGCCGTTAACCTGCTGGGGGTTAGCCGTGCCGCGCGAGGCTTTCATTACCTGACCCACAAAGTAGCCAATCATCTTGCCGCGTTTTTCAGGTTCTGCGTCGCGATACTGCGCGACCTGAGCCGGGCTTTCAGAGATCACCTGGTCGATCATGGCTTCAATCGCGCCGGTATCAGTGACCTGTTTAAGCCCTTTGGCTTCGATGATGGCGTCGGCACTTTCGCCCTGGCCATTCCAGAGCGCCTGGAAGACCTGCTTGGCGGCTTTGCCGTTGATCGTATCGTCAATCACTCGGCTAAGTAGCTCGCCCAGCTGGCGCGCCGATATGGGGCTGCTGTTGATGGCGAGGTTCTCACGGTTAAGCGCCCCGGAAAGCTCGCCCTGTACCCAGTTTGCGGCCTGCTTGGCATCACCGCAACCTTGGTGAACCTCCTCAAAGAACTCGGCCATTTCACGGCTGGCAGATAGCACCGCGGCGTCATAAGCAGAAAGGCCTAGCTCACTCTTGAAGCGCTCACGCTTGTCGGCGGGCAGTTCAGGCAGTTGGCTGCGTAAGTGGTCCAGGTAAGCGTTATCAAGTACGACGGGCAGTAGGTCGGGGCAGGGGAAGTAGCGGTAGTCGTTGGCTTCCTCTTTGGTCCGCATGCTGCGGGTTTCATCGCGCTCAGGATCAAACAGGCGCGTCTCTTGAACGACAGTACCACCGTCTTCGATGAGCTCAATCTGGCGCTCTACTTCAAACGCAATCGCCCGCTCGACAAAGCGGAACGAGTTAACGTTTTTGATCTCTGCCCGGGTGCCAAAGGCTTCCTGGCCTTTCGGGCGCACAGACACGTTCACATCGCAGCGCATTGAGCCTTCGGCCATATTGCCGTCGGAAATGCCCAGATACGTAACGATGGAGTGGATCGCTTTAAGATACGCGGCGGCTTCTTTGGCGCTGCGCATATCCGGCTCGGAAACGATCTCTAGCAGCGGAGTGCCTGCACGGTTTAAATCGATGCCGGTCATGCCTAAAAAGTCTTCGTGCAGCGACTTTCCAGCGTCTTCTTCCAGGTGCGCATGGTGAATGCGAATACGCTTGGTAGTATCGTCATCCAGGGTAATTTCCACGTCCCCAGGACCCACTATGGGCTGATACATCTGGCTGGTTTGATAGCCTTTGGGTAGGTCCGCGTAGAAGTAGTTTTTGCGATCAAATACCGATACTTCAGCAATATCCGCATGGACCGCTAGACCAAACTGAACGGCCATGGCCACGGCCTGCTCGTTGAGAACAGGCAGCGTTCCTGGAAGGCCCAAATCAACCGCGCATGCTTGGGTATTTGGCTCAGCGCCAAACGCGGTAGAAGCACCAGAGAAAATCTTGGAGCGAGTCGCGAGCTGTACGTGGACTTCCAGCCCAATTACGGTTTCCCATTGCATTAGGCGTGCTCCTCGGCAATAGCAGGAAGTTGAAGGTGCCAGTCGGTCGCTTGCTGATACTGGTGCGCCACATTTAAAAGCTGCGCTTCAGCAAAGTGCGTACCCAGAATCTGTAAGCCTACTGGGCGGCCGCCGGCAAAGCCTGCGGGTACGCTGATGCCGGGGATGCCCGCCAGGTTCACGGCAATCGTATAAATATCCTGCAGATACATCGAGACCGGATCTTTTTTGGCACCCAGGTCAAAGGCCGGCGTCGGCGAGGCCGGCCCCATCAAGACGTCAACATCTTCAAACGCGTCTAAAAAGTCCTGGCGAATCAAGCGGCGAACTTTCTGCGCTTTGGTGTAGTAGGCGTCAAAAAAGCCTTCAGAAAGAGTATGCGTACCAATCAGAATGCGTCGTTTGACCTCTTCACCGAAGCCTTCGGCACGGCTGCGCATGTAAAGATCGACTAAATCGACCGGCTCATTGCAGCGGTATCCAAAGCGCACGCCGTCATAGCGCGACAGGTTGGAGGAAGCTTCCGCAGGGGCGATGACGTAGTAGGCCGGAATCGCATAGTGAGTATGCGGAAGGCTCACTTCGCGTACCGTCGCACCCAGCGACTCATACACGCTTACCGCGTCACGCACGGCTTTTTCGACCTCGGGGTCTAGTCCGTCACCAAAATACTCTTTCGGTAGGCCGATTTTTAGGCCTGAAAGCGGTGCATTGAGGGTTTCGGTATAGTCAGGCACACCGCGGGCGACGCTGGTGGAGTCGCGTACGTCGTGACCCGCAATCACGTTCATCAAATGCGCGCAGTCGGAAGCCGAGCGGGCCATGGGGCCTGCCTGGTCCAGGCTGGATGCGTAGGCAATGATGCCGTAGCGCGAAACGCGCCCGTAAGTGGGCTTCAACCCCGTAATGCCGCAAAAAGCCGCCGGCTGGCGAATAGAGCCGCCGGTATCGGTACCCATGGCCGCAGGCACAAGGCCGGCAGCGACTGCAGCAGCGCTTCCGCCGGAACTGCCGCCGGGAACAGCGGTTGAATCCCAAGGGTTTTTAACCGCACCGTAGTAGCTATTCTCATTGGAGGAGCCCATGGCGAACTCATCCATATTGGTTTTACCCAGGCTGATGGTGCCGGCCGCATTAAGCTTCTCTACGACGGTGGCATCATACGGCGCGATGAAGTTATCCAGCATTTTGGAGCCACAGCTGGTTTTTACATCGCGTGTACAAAAAATATCTTTTAACGCCAAAGGAATGCCGGTAAGCAGCCCGGCATTACCCGCTGCGCGTGCTTTATCGGCCGCTTCGGCCTGATTAAGCGCCTGTTCAGCGGTCACGGTAATAAAGCTGTTGATCTTGCTATCAGCTTTTTCAATTTTTTGTAAATAGTGCGAGGTTAACTCGCGGCTGGAAAACTCACCACTTTTTAAGGCGGCAGCGAGTTGCGTTAACGTTTTATCAAGCATGACCCGAAAGCTCCGTTCGAGAACGTATGAAAAGTGTGGAAACCGTCGTTAAAACTGTCTTTAAAACCGTCATTAAAACTGTCGTTAAAACAGCCTTAAAAACACGGCTTTCTTACTCAACGACACGGGGGACCAGATATAGGCCGTTTTCCACTGCCGGAGCACAACGCTGAAAGGTGTCGCGCTGGTTGGTTTCGGTTACTTCGTCCGCACGCAGGCGCTGGGTGGCGTCCAATGGGTGTGAAAGCGGAGAAACTCCCTCTGTATCAATGCTTTGTAATTGGTCGACCATGTCCAGAATGCGGCTTAGATCGTCTACAAAGCCAATAGCCTGGTCATCGCTGACGGCGAGTCGGGCCAGATGCGCAGCCCGGCGCACATGAGATTCTTCAAGCGCCATGATCGAAAATTCCTCGCTAAAACGTGAGATGGAACATATTCCGCGTTATACGGTATACAATCAGTCATCGAAAAAAACGTCTTGTGTAGCAGACGTGGAAAATAGCCGCAAAAGGTAGCACATTTTGACCTCCGCGGGCAGTGTTCAGCGCGACTCGTGCTTGCTGCCAAGGGGTTGCGGTGATACCGTTTGCATCCGCACAGGGTTCCCGGTCTGCACTAGGTAACAACATCCATGTTCAAACGTTTGAGGGGGCTGTTTTCCAGCGATCTGTCGATCGATCTGGGTACGGCCAACACACTGATTTATGTTCGCGGTCGTGGCATCGTGCTTGATGAACCGTCCGTTGTCGCCATTCGCCAGTCTGGCAGTATGCGTAGCGTGGCATCGGTAGGTGCCGACGCAAAGCGCATGCTGGGACGTACGCCTGGCAATATTACCGCCATCCGGCCCATGAAAGACGGCGTTATCGCCGACTTTACAGTCACCGAGCAGATGCTTCAGCACTTTATTCGTAAAGTGCACCAGAGCACCTTCCTGACGCCTAGCCCGCGCGTACTGGTATGCGTACCGTGCATGTCAACGCAGGTTGAACGGCGAGCGATCCGTGAGTCCGCTGAAGGGGCTGGCGCCCGTGAAGTGTTCCTGATCGAAGAGCCAATGGCTGCTGCGATTGGCGCAGGGCTGCCAGTTGAGGAAGCGCAAGGTTCGATGGTGGTAGATATTGGTGGTGGTACCACCGAGATTGCCATTATTTCGCTTAATGGCGTGGTGTATTCAGAATCGATCCGCGTAGGCGGTGACCGTTTTGATGAGGCGATCACCGCGTACGTGCGCCGCCACTATGGCAGCTTGATTGGTGAAGCCACGGCTGAGCGAATCAAGGAAGAGATTGGTTGCGCCTACCCCGGTGGTGAGCTGCGTGAAATCGACGTCCGTGGGCGTAATTTAGCGGAAGGTATACCGCGCAGCTTCACGTTGAACTCGCACGAGATTCTGGAAGCGCTGCAGGAAACGCTTGGCTCGATTGTCGCCGCTGTTAAAAGCGCACTTGAGCAGTCGCCCCCAGAGCTTGCTTCTGATATTGCGGAGCGCGGTTTGGTGTTAACAGGCGGTGGCGCGTTGCTGCGCGACCTCGATAAGCTGATTGCTGAAGAGACGGGATTGCCGGTCATCGTTGCCGAAGACCCACTTACCTGTGTGGCAAGAGGCGGCGGTAAAGCGCTTGAAATGATCGATCAGCACACTTTTGAGCTGCTCTCAAGCGACTAATTTTTAGCGGTTTATCGCGGGGGATTGCCTATTAAACCGCTATTTTCACACGGGTCGCTGCCGGGCTACCGGCTGTTTTTCTGCGTGCTGGCGGCAAGCGCCTTGATGTTTGCCGACCACCGATTTACACGCATGGAAGGCGTGCGCGCCCAAATGACGATGGTTGTTGCGCCTGTTCAATGGATTGTTAGCGTGCCTAGCGATCTATTGAATTGGGGCGCGCTCGCGCTGTCTGATCAGCAGGCATTGGTGGACGAAAACCGCCGACTGCGCGAACAAATTCTGACGCTGTCTCATCGTGGGCAGCGCATGGCCAACCTGACGGCTGAAAATACCGAGCTTCGTCATCTATTAAACGCCGCAGAACGGCGCCAAATTCCTTATATCAGTGCAGAGCTGCTTTCCCTGGATAATGACCCGTTTAGCCATCAAATGGTGGTTGATCGTGGGCATCGTAACGGGGCGTATGTTGGGCAGCCTGTGATTGATGCGTCGGGGCTGGTAGGCCAAGTGACAGCCGTTTCAGCGTACTCTAGTCGTGTGCTGTTGCTGGCAGATGCAAGCCATGCATTGCCGGTTCAGATTAACCGTAACGGATTGCGCTTTATTGTCCAGGGGGCTGGTCGCTATGGCAGCGTCAATGTATTACACGTGCCAGACACGGCGGATATTCGGGAAGGCGACTTGCTCACCACCTCAGGGATTGCCGGTCGTTTTCCACCAGGATACCCCGTTGCGCGCGTTACCAACGTTTATCATGACCCCGGCCAGCCATTTGCGCATGTAACGGCTGAACCTACTGCCCAGTTGCAGCGTGCTCGTCATTTCTTGCTACTTTTCCCACCGCCGCGCGAAGACATCGAAGATTCAATTTGGGATGAGTCCATGGATATCTCAGCCAGCGCGATACATGCAGCCCAGCGCCTTGCGCCAGCGGTACCTGCTGACCCTCAGGAGGTTCGCTAATGGCGCGCGCACCTGTTGTACCTTTGGTAGTGGTGTGGTTTAGCTTGATTCTGGCGCTGTGTTTGCAAGTCATGCCACTGGCCGAGGGGTGGCAAGTTTATCGGCCTGAATGGATCGGGCTGATGCTGATTTACTGGTGTATGCGATCACCTGACCGAGTCGGTGTTTTCCATGGCTTTGTACTTGGGCTGCTGCTTGACCTGATAGAGGGAACGGCGCTTGGCCAACATGCGCTGATATTGTCGTTATTAGCGTTTCTATGCGCCCTAGTGTATCCGCGCTTTCGAGCGTATTCACTGGTTCAACAGTCGCTGCTGGTGCTGGTGCTGCTTGGTCTGGTGCAGTTAGTCGAACAGTGGTTACGTACCTTAACCGGGGAGTTCTCAATACACCTCTCTTTCCTGATGTCGGCGTTAATCAGTGCCTTTTTATGGCCATGGTTAGCTACCATGTTTAAGGCACTGGAAAGACGCTTACTGGGGGCTTAGGCATGCAGTCAACGCTGGCTACTACATCATCGCCCATGCTTTGTTTGGCGTCTGCTTCACCCAGGCGGCGAGACCTGCTGGCGTCCATTGGGGTGACGGTGAGTGTTATACCCAGCGATGTAGATGAAACGCCGAAACAGGGAGAGTCAGCAGCGGCTTATGTACAGCGTCTTGCGGTTGCCAAGGCCTTGGCCGCTGCGCCGAAGACGCTGTTACCGGTGCTTGGGTCGGATACCGCCGTAGTGGTAGACGGTACTATTCTGGGCAAGCCGGTTAATGCAGACGATGCCGCCGCCATGCTGAGGCAGTTGTCGAATCGGACGCATCAGGTGCTGACGGCGGTGGCTGTTACGGGGCCCAAGGGGGTGCTGTGTTGCTGCGTAACGACGGACGTCAAGATGCGACAGGTCACCGCTCAGGAAATTAGCGATTACTGGTTAACGGGTGAGCCAGCGGACAAGGCGGGCGGATATGCCATACAAGGCTTGGCCGCCATTTTTGTCGAAGAAATCAAGGGTAGCCACTCTGCCGTTGTGGGTTTGCCGCTTTATGAAACGGCGCAGTTGCTTGGCCAGCAGGGAGTGCCTATTTGGATGGGGCATTAATACTCGCACACTTATTCGTCGTCTCATGCCCCCTGTAACGGGTGTGATATACGTGAACCGAGAAGGAATTTTGCATGAGCGGTGAAGTCCTCATCAATTTAACGCCCATGGAAACACGGGTTGCGCTCGTTGAAAATGGCGTTTTGCAAGAGGCGCTTATAGAGCGCTCACGGCGACGTGGCATTGTAGGTAATATCTACAAAGGCAAAGTGGTTCGCGTATTGCCTGGCATGCAGGCTGCCTTTGTCGATATTGGCCTTGAGCGCGCGGCGTTTATCCATGCCCATGAAGTTATGCCCTCCGGGACGCCCGTTGATGAGCAGCAAACCATTGGGCAATTATTGCACGAGGGGCAAGCGCTGGTCGTACAGGTAACCAAGGACCCCATTGGTACGAAAGGGGCGCGTCTTACCACGCACCTCTCTATTCCCTCTCGTTACCTGGTGTATATGCCCGACTCTCCTCATCATGGGGTTTCGCAGCGCATTGAAGATGAGCGTGAACGCGAGCGCCTGAAGGCCCTGCTGGATAGCAGCATTACTGAGCAAACATTGGAAGTGACCGGCGGCTTTATCGTACGCACGGCCGCTGAAGGCGTCGGCGATGAGGAACTGGCGGGCGATATGCACTTTTTGCTGCGTATCTGGCGTAAAGTTACCGAACGCAAAATTAGCGCGGCGCCGTCCAACGTCATTTATGACGACTTGCCGCTGTTTATGCGTACCTTGCGCGATGTGATGCGTGATGACATCGAGAAAGTGCGTATCGATTCTCGGGAAAATTTTGTCAAGCTGGTCGAATTTGCCGAAGAGTTTATGCCTTATGCCGTGGATAGAATTGAGTACTATCCAGGCGAGCGGCCCATTTTTGATCTCTATAGTGTAGAAGATGAGATTCAGAAGGCGCTGGGCCGCAAGGTGCAACTGAAGTCAGGCGGATATCTGGTCATTGACCCGACCGAGGCGATGACAACCATTGATGTCAATACGGGGGGGTACGTTGGGCACCGCAACCTCGAAGAGACCATTTTCAAGACCAACCTTGAGGCAGCAACGGCCATTGCCCGCCAGCTTCGGTTACGCAATCTGGGCGGTATCATCATCATCGATTTTATCGATATGGCGGAGGTAGAGCATCAGCGCCAGGTTATTCGTGTGCTTGAAAAAGCGCTGGGGCGTGATCATGCCAAGACCAAATGCACCGGTGTTACCGAGTTAGGGCTTGTGCAACTGACGCGCAAGCGTACTCGTGAGAGCCTTGAGCAAACGTTGTGCGATGCCTGTCCTACGTGCAGCGGACGCGGCACGCTCAAAACTCCTGAAACGGTGTGCTACGAGATCTTCCGCGAGATTCTGCGTGAAGAACGTGCCTATAGCCCTGAAACGTATACCGTGCTTGCTTCCCAGGCCGTCGTTGACAGGCTGCTGGATGAGGAGTCGGCGGCAGTGGCAGACTTGGAAACGTTTATTAATAAAACGATTCGTTTTCAGGTGGAGCAACACTACTCACAAGAGCAGTACGATATTGTGTTGATGTGATGCCATGACGATCCGCTCGCTGACGCGTTGGAGTTTACTTCTGCTTGCCTGGGGACTGGGCGGTATTGCGGTCATAGCGCTGCTTTTCCGGCTTATGGTCAGTCAGGCAGATACTTTGACGCCGCATGTTGAAGCTTTTTTGGAAGCTCAGATTGGTGTGCCGGTAACGATTGAAAACCTCTCCTTTTCAATGGCGCGTAGTGAGTTGATCGTGGAGCTTGAAGGCTTTGGGGCCGAAACGCCGAGCGGTCAGCCGCTTTTTTCACTGCGCCAAGCCGAGCTGCGCCTGGATATTGGCGCATCGCTACGTAATCTCTTGCCTATTTTTAGCGACATCAGATTACATCAAACCGAATTTCACCTTTATCAAGGAGTGGACGACGTTTGGCAATGGCCCGACCCTGCCAAGCTGCCGGTGCATATAGCGCCAGAGCCGGATGTTGACTTGCCAACCATTGATGCCTGGACGGAATGGGTATTGCGCCAGCAAATCTGGATTGATGACACGCGTGTTGTTCTGCACGGCAAGCAAGAGCGCGTCATGCTCGAAGCTCCTGCGCTGTTATTAGCCGGCAATCAGCAAGGGGCAAAACTTCAGGGTACGGTCGACGTTCTTGATTCGGAGCGTAGCGAAGCGCCACCAATACCCGCTGTACAGCTACTAGCGGAAATGCAGCCGGGCCGAGATGGCCTGAACGACTTCTCTGCCACGTTGAAGCTGGAGGCCCAGTTTGATCAGTTACTGACGCTGGTTGAGCTGTTTCGGCCAGAACATGTGCCGAACCTGGAGCAGGCCGGAGGCGATGCACGCGTGTGGGGCCGCTGGTATGAAGGCGGGCTTCAGGAGGTGCGCCTTGCCATCGATATCCCTGAGCTAGTGCTGCGCCAGGATATTCAGTTCGCCGTGCTAAGAAACATACAAGCACAGGGTGAGTGGCAACGCGAAGGAGAGGGCGGTGAAGCGTGGTTAAGCGGTAACGCAGAGAGTGTTGATTGGGCCGAACCTGGCGAGGCGATAGAAGGCCCAGCACTGCCGCATCACTGGTACCTGTCTCATCGGCCAGGCCAGTGGGCGCTGCGTACCAGTGCTTTTGAGCTGGCTTCGCTCACTGCTTGGCGAGACTACGTATTGTTACCCGAATCCGTGACGCGTGTACTGGAAACGCTGGCTCCGAGGGGGCGGGTGCAAGGGCTGAGCTTGGGCCAGAAGGAGGGTAGCTGGGAGGTCGATGCGGCGTTAACCAATGTCGAAGTATCGCCTTGGGAAGGCGCGCCAGGTGGCGGCCCCATGGATGCCTGGGTTCAAGCTCGGGACTCCCGTGGCCGGGTGACGTTTAATAGTGCCGGTGACAGTTCGCTCTATTTCCCCGACTTGTTCACCGAACCCATGCAGCTTCAGCAGGCTGAGGGCATCGTAGAGTGGGTCTACGATGGACCTAATACGATGGTCAGCGGCCGTCAAATTAACGTGGATTGGGACGATGCCCAGATAAGCGGTGGGTTTGGGTTAGTGGTTGCAGAGGAGACAGGTCGGTTCGGACTGGATATCGATTTTGCCAATGTCGATGCGCTTGAGCGCCCTCTGGGTCAATGGCTGCCCTTGCATGTATTCGATGAGGAACTGCGTGACTGGCTGTTAGATGATATTGGCGGCAAGGTGCCTAATGGTTCGCTCAAACTGAGCCTGCCTATCGAGAGCGACATTAGCGCTGATGATATATCCGCAACGCTGGCACTTAAGATAACCGAAGGGCATTTGCCTATTGCCCCCGGCTGGCCTCGCCTGGAGGATGTTGAAGGGCGTTTAACGTGGCAAAATCAGGTGCTTGAAGCGCGGGTTGAGCATGCCCAGAGTCGCGGTATAACCGCTTCACAAGGCGAGCTGACCATGCAAGATGAGATACTCAATGTGTCGGGTAACCTGCATGGCGATGGCTCCGCCCTGATCGCATTTTTAACATCGATACCTGATGTCGATATGAATATTCTCAACGACCTTCAGGCTGAAGGCGAGGTAGAGGCTGATTTAGCCATATCGCTACCTCTGGAAGCGCCAGATAATTTCCAGCTGGAAGTCAATGCAGTCCCTGCGCTCACCCGTGTCGCTTACGCCCCCGTGGGCGAGGCGCTTCAGGCGGTAAAGGGCCAGTTAACCTGGCAGCAGTACGGTGACAGCATGGCGCTAATAGGCAGTGTCGATGGACAGCTATTGGGCGGCGATATTAGTGCTGACATGCATACCCAGCGAGACGGTATCCGCTTGCGGGGGCAAACGCCGGTGGCGTCACTTTTCTCATTGGTGGATATACCTGCCGAGCAAGGCAAGCAGCTGCTTGATGGAACGATGCAGTGGCAAGGGCGCGTAACGCTTGAGCCAGGCCCTGCGCTATCTCTAGAAAGCCAGCTTGAAGGGGTGCGTCTTGATCTGCCTGAACCTTTTGCCAAGGCTGCAGGCGAGCCTTGGCCCTGGACGCTTAGTGCTGATTTCGACAGTGGCCGGGTGGAGAGTCGCTTGGCCGATATCGCGCATTTACGCTTAAAGGATCGGTTAGGTGACGTGTCAGGCAACCTGCATGTGGCGGATGCTGAGGTAAGCGCACCCGAGTGGCCGATGCAGTCAGGCTTTCGCTTACAGGCAAACCTTCCTCGCATTGACCCGATGGCGTGGCAACAAGCCGTCGCTCCACTGTTTCGAGGCGACCAGAGCGGTGGCCTAACCGCTCAACTATCCGGTCAGCATCCGCCGTTGGAGTTCGCCCTGGATACCGCTTGCCTTGTCTATCAGCAAGCATGCGTTGGTGGTGCGGCATTAATCGGCAGTGTGCAGAATGGCACAGTTACCGCAGCGCTTGAGAGCGACTTGGTGACGGGGCATCTTCGCTATCAGCAAGCAGCTCAGCACCCTCTGGATATCACCATTAGCCAGTTAGCACTGGATCGGCTGACTAATTTGGCAGATACGAGCAGTGAGTCAGAAACGACCTCGCCGGACTCCTGGCTCGGTGAGGTGGAGACGCAGCGCACAGTGCCTGCGGCTATTCCTGAGTGGCTGGCTGAGCTACCCGATGGGCGACTTCGGTTGGCGGAAATGAGCGTGGGGGAAAGCCGTTTCGGGCCTTTATCCGCCTATTGGCACACTGAACCAGGCCGGTTTTCGCTAATGCCGGTTGGGTTAACGCTTGGGCAACTTTCTGCTCGTGGTGAACTCTATTGGGAGGGCGATGCCTCGACCAGTCGAACCCAGGCCAATATTTCCATCGAAGGCGGCGATGTAGGTACCGCTCTTGAGCGCATGGATCAACCCGTTGCCTTACGCAGCCGACGTACTACCGCAACCGCCAATCTTGGCTGGGAGGGCGCACCATGGCAGTTCTCGTTAAATCAGGCGCAGGGCGACATAGGCATCGACGTGCAGGATGGGCGCTTTATGCATCTGGACTCTGCACCGGTGCGTCTCGTTGGCCTGCTGAATTTCGATAATATATTGCGTCGATTGCGGTTGGATTTTTCTGACGTCACCGGCACGGGTACCGCTTTTGATCGCGTTGACGGCACGGCAGATGTCGAAAATGGCCAGCTTTCGTTGAGCGAGCCATTGCAAATTAAAGCACCTGCCGCCAACTTAACCCTAACCGGTAATGTTAACTTGCTTCATCGAGAGCTTGATTTGCGCCTTGGCGTTGTGATGCCGGTGACGCAAACACTGCCCATTGCCGCCCTTGCGGTGGGCGCTCCTGTTGTAGGTGGCGCACTATTTATTGCTGATCAGCTTTTTGGCAGCGCTCTGGATCGAGCGACGACCATTCATTATCGCGCGCGAGGCCCCTGGACTTCGCCGCAGGTTACTTTAGAAGGCTCCGAATGACCGCATTTAAGAGCGATATAGACTCCGCCGTTTCCATTCTTCTTACGCCGGGTGGCTTGGACCTTGATGGGCTTGATAAAGGCCTTGAGTACGCCATGGGCGCGGGTGTGGATTACGCTGATCTCTACTTTCAGCGCACCTGGACAGAGGGCTGGGTGTTGGAAGATGGTGAGGTAAAAGAGGCAAGTTACAACATTGATGGCGGTGTGGGCGTCCGCTCCCTGGCCGGAGAAAAAACCGGCTTTGCCTACTCCAATCAGATTAGTGCGGATGCGCTTATCGATACCGGGCGCACGGCCTCAGGCATTGTGCGTAGTGGCAAGCGCCTGCCTGGGCAAGCCGTTAAGCCGGTTTCAGTGGCCCCTTTTTACGCTGGTGTTGATCCTTTAGCGGGGCTGACTGCTGAAGAGAAGGTCGCCATGCTAAAAGAAGCTGATCGCATCGCTCGCGCGGCTGACCCTAGCGTTTCTCAGGTAAGCGCCTCGCTTTCTGGCACTTACGAAGTGGTTTTGGTGCGTGCCAGTGATGGCACCTTGGCCGCGGATATTCGCCCGCTGGTGCGCTTTAACGTTAGCGTAATTGCCGTGAAAAATGGCCGCAGAGAGCGCGGCAGTGCAGGCGGTGGCGGACGCTACTCCATGGCTCGCCTGCGTAATGAAGGTGTTGCCGAGCGATACGCAAAAGAGGCCGTACGCCAAGCGCTCGTCAATCTTGAGGCGGTCGATGCACCAGCCGGGCAAATGCCGGTGGTACTGGCTTCTGGCTGGCCGGGCATTTTGCTGCACGAAGCCGTCGGTCATGGGCTGGAAGGTGATTTCAACCGTAAAGGCAGTTCGGCATTCTCGGGTCGTATGGGGCAACGCGTCGCTGCCAAGGGTGTGACGGTGGTCGATGATGCCACGATTGCTGATGGTCGTGGCTCGTTAAGTGTCGATGACGAGGGCACACCCGGGCAAAACACGCCGTTGATCGAAGACGGCATTCTTACTGGCTATATGCAGGACAAGCTGAATGCTCGATTAATGAACATGGCGCCAACCGGTAATGCTCGCCGCGAGTCGTTTGCGCATTTACCCATGCCGCGCATGACCAATACGGTCATGCTGGCAGGCCAGGATGCACCCGAGGATATTATCAAAAGCGTCAAAAAAGGTATTTATGCCGTTAGCTTCGGTGGCGGCCAAGTGGATATCACCTCGGGCAAATTTGTATTCTCCGCCAGCGAAGCCTACCTGATTGAGGATGGGCGCATTACGGTTCCCGTTAAGGGCGCCACGCTGATTGGTAATGGGCCGGAGGCGATGGGGCGTGTCTCCATGATTGGCCACGATATGGCGCTGGATACAGGCATTGGCGTGTGTGGCAAAGAGGGTCAAGGCGTACCGGTTGGGGTGGGTCAGCCCACACTAAAACTGGATGAGCTAACCGTTGGCGGTACGCAGTCCTCGTAAGTGTTAAAGCGCCAGCGTGTCGCGTAGAAGTTTGAACAGCTTACGCGAGCTGGCGGGCGGCTTGTCCTGATCGCGCTCACGCTGAGCGTTGCGAACTAACTGACGTAGCGCTTGGCGATCCGCGTTGGGATAGTCTGCCATAAATTGGTCAATGGCAGGATCGCCTTCTCCAATAAGCCGGTCCCGCCACTTTTCAAGACGATGAAAGGCATGGTCGCGCTGCTCTTTTTCCTGCTCAATTGAGTCAAAGACACCTTGAATCGCGGTCAGGTCCTCTTTGCGAACCAGCTTGCCGACATACTGCATATGACGGCGGCGCCCTTCGTGGGAGCGAATACGAGAGGTCTCTTCGATGGCACGCAGCATGTCGTCGGAGAGAGGAAAGCGGGCACGCTCAGCAGGTTTCATGGCGATTAAGGTTTCGCCGAGCGCTTGGAGCGCATGCATTTCGCGTTTGAGCTGCGACTTGCTGGGGCGCTCTTCGGGTTCTTGAGTATCCAGGGGCTCGGGGCGTTTCTTCGGCATAGTAAGGCTCACAGACAAGATTCGTTGGCAGCATTATATCAGGCTGCGACAAGAACATTGATTCGGCGATGAGATTCGTACGAAAAAGGAGGCTATATGGCACAGGCATTTGATGCATCCTCGCAGCAGGCACTGTTAACCGCGCGTGCAGAAGAGGCGTTGACCTTGGCCAAGCGCCTGGGAGCCGATGCGGCGGAAGTGGGCGCAAGCGTTGACCAGGGCGTGGGCGTTAGCGTGCGCTTGGGCGATGTGGAGACGGTTGAGCTTTCACGAGACCAGGGCATTGCCGTCACGCTTTACGTCGGCAAGCGCAAAGGAAGTGCATCGTCGAGTGACGCCAGCAGTGCCTCGATTCAAGCAACGGTTGAGAAAGCATTAGCCATTGCGCGTTATACCGGTGAAGACCCGGTGGCTGGCTTGGCGGATGCCGATCAGATGGCGACCGAATTGCCGGACCTTAAGGTTCATTACCCGTGGGCGCTGACAACTGAGCAAGCAATCGACCTTGCGCTTGCCTGCGAGCAGGCGGGTCGTGATGTTGAGGGTATTAGTCAGTCAGAAGGCGCGTCGCTTTCAAGCGGTGAGGGCGTACGGGTTTATGCTAACAGCCATGGTTTTTTAGGTACCCAAAAAGGCAGTAGTCACTCCCTTTCATGCATGCTCATTGCTCAGGATGAAGGTGGTATGCAGCGGGACTACGACTATACCTCTGCGCGTAATCCACAGCATTTGCGCGACCCGGGTGAAGTAGGGCGCGAGGCCGCGGCCCGTACGCTGCGTCGGTTAGGTGCCAAGCGGCCGCCAACCGGCACCTTTCCCATTCTGTTTGATCCTTCGCTGTCTAGTGGTTTGGTTGGGCATTTATTGGGCGCATTGGCGGGTGGCGCGCTGTATCGCCAATCCTCTTTCCTGTGTGACCGTTTGGGCACGCCGTTATTTCCTGAATGGTTTAGTCTGGAAGAGCGCCCTATGGAAATAGGAGCGACCGCCAGTACGCCGTTTGATGGAGAAGGTGTGCAGACACGTAATAACCGCTTTATCGAACAGGGGCGTATCGCGAGCTATATGCTTTCGTCCTACAGTGCCCGTCGCTTGGGCATGCAAACCACGGGGAATGCTGGCGGTGCCCGCAACGTGCGTTTAGACGCATCCTTGCAGACGCGTGATGCGCTGCTTAAAACGATGGGTCGAGGCATTTGGGTCACCGAACTAATGGGCCAAGGCGTGAACGGCGTAACCGGGGATTACTCGCGTGGTGCGGCGGGCTTCTGGGTCGAGAATGGAGAAATCCAGTATCCGGTTGAAGAATTTACCATCGCTGGAAACCTTGAGCGTATGTTCTCAGGCCTTGTTGGTATCGGAAGTGATATCGATACGCGCGGCAGCATCCATACGGGCAGCTGGTTAGTGGATGCGATGACTGTCGCCGGTAGCTAAAAAAGCCGTACTACTGATCTTCGTCAAAGCGGGCGTCGAACAGCGCTTGGATTGCATCAAGCGCTTGTTCGGCATCCTCGCCTTCCGCACAAATCCGCAGTTGGGTGCCGCAGGGTGCGGCCAGCATCAATAGCGACATGATGTTGGCTGCATCAGCCAATTGCTGCTGTTTATACACCTGTATGCTGGCGGAGTAGTGCTGGCTGCACTTCACCAGCTTTGTGGCGGCGCGGGCATGTAGGCCGCGCTGATTGGTAAGTGTTAAGGTTCTTTCTGGCACCCTGGTTCCTTTTTTCCGAGTGGTGTCATTAGGCTTTGTACGAAAACTGCTTGCGCTTGACCATACGGCGTTAAAATCAGCTCGTGCGCGAGTCCGATCAAGATACTCATTTACACATGTAAACTCGTGCGCGAGCTCGGTCCGTTTTTTCGCTGATTTTTGCCTTGTCTGGCCTTCGCTCAGCGACTTTTCGTACAAACCCTGTGGCATAAGCGTTTACGTAGGGCTGGGCGTCTACTCGGAAAATGGAGAAGCCGTCGGTGGCTCTGCCCGGGTTCCTCGTAGCGTGTATTGCAGCTCCAATTCTCGGTGACGCAACTGGACTTCGCCGATGAGCGGTGCCAGCTTTTGCGCCAGCTGCTCGGCAATATACACAGAACGGTGCTGCCCGCCGGTACAGCCAATAGCTACCGTCATATAGCTGCGCTGACTATTTTGGTAAGCAGGCAGCCAGCGCTCAAGCATTGCCTGAATATCATGGCTCATCTCTTCGACAATCGGGTAGCCGCGCAGAAACGCAATAATCGTGGCATCACGTCCTGTGTACTGGCGTAGCGTTGGGTCCCAATAAGGGTTGGGCAGGCAGCGTACATCAAAGACTAAATCTGCATCCATGGGTACGCCACGTTTGTAGCCGAACGACTCAAAGGTGAGTGTTAGCTGGTCCTTGCGCTGGTGGGCTACCTGGTCTGAAATGCGACGACGCAGGTCGTGGACCGATAAGCGTGATGTATCAATCCGCAGGTCGGCCAAGTCACGTATTTCGTTGAGCGTCTCTTCCTCTTTCTCTATCGCCTCTTCAAGCGTCATATCACTGTTGCGCGTTAACGGATGGCGTCGCCGTGTCGCAGAATAGCGTTCCAGTAAAATACGTGAATCGGTGGTTAGATAGATAACCTGACAATCTATAGGCCGCGCGCGCAGCTCTTCAAGCAGTGCGGGAAGGCGCTCAAGCGCCGCTGGCAGGTTGCGGGCATCGATACTGACCGCTAGATGTGTACGTTCACCCTCGTCACGGAGTTCGTCAATCAAAGAACCAAGCAACATGGCGGGGAGATTATCAATGGCGTAATAGCCAATATCTTCCAGCGCTTGTAATGCGATTGATTTGCCAGAGCCAGAGCGGCCGCTAATAATCACCAGTTGCATAGTGGCTCTCTCTGATTGAACGTATAAAAGGGATAACGCATGAAAATGTGTTAGTCGTTATGGGCGATTATGGAGCGGCCTGTTCGCGAATCTTGCCCATTAGCAGGTCAAGCAAATCGTGCTGGCTGCTGGTTTTGCGTAATGCCTGGCGTGTGCTCGCATCATTCATA
The DNA here is from genome assembly GCF_052378165.1 of Halomonas sp. AOP30-A1-24. Taxonomy (NCBI): domain Bacteria; kingdom Pseudomonadati; phylum Pseudomonadota; class Gammaproteobacteria; order Oceanospirillales; family Halomonadaceae; genus Halomonas; species Halomonas sp. AOP30-A1-24. Next base: position 123,728 of record NZ_JBQSXL010000002.1, on the reverse strand, counting down.
ATGGTGGCCACTTGTCCCAAAAGCGACAAATGCGTGTCGTCAGCCTCTTCGGGAACCAGCAGCACAAAGACGAGGTCGACCGGGTCGCCATCAATAGCATCAAAATCAATAGGTTCTGATAATTTTAAAAAACCCGCAATAGGCGTAACGCAATGTGGGCTGCGCGCATGGGGGATGGCGACGCCGTTACCGATCCCCGTGCTGCCAAGACGTTCCCGGCCGATCAGTCGGCTGAAAACTTCCTGGCTATCCAGACTGGGTGTATTTTGAGCGATAAAGGTGCTGAAAAACTCCAGCACCCGCTTTTTGCTGCCCCCGGGCACGTCGTAAAGTACGCGCTCCGGGGGGAGGATGGTTTCCAACGTCATTGAATTAACGCACGCCAGCGCCTTGGGCGCGAGCTTGTGCTTTTTCCTTGTGCTTAACGAGTTGACGATCAATTTTGTCTGCTAAGGCGTCAATAGCGGCATACATATCGACATCTTCGGCGTCGGCATGTAAGTCGGCGCCTGCCGCATGAAGGGTGCACGCGGCATGTTGGCGCTCCTTCTCAATAGATAAGGTGACTTGTACCGTGGTGATGTGGTCGTAATGACGTTCGATGCGTTCAAGTTTTTCATTAACGTAGTCACGCAAGGCGTCAGTCAGTTCTACATGATGACCCGTGATATTTACTTGCATTGACGTGCTCCTTATCCATCGGACTGAATTTCGATTGTAACCCTTTTTACGGTGTTGCAAAGCCCCTGTCGCGAGTTTTGCCATTTCTCTTGTAACGACTAACGCAAACGACGACGTTCACTTGATGAGGGAATGCCCAGCGACTCACGATATTTCGCCACCGTACGGCGTGCCACTGTGATGCCGCCATCTCCCAGTAATGTCACCAAACGACTGTCCGAAAGAGGTTTGCCGGGAGGCTCATCTTGAATCAACTTTTTAAGCCGGGCGCGAATCGCGGTGCTTGAGTGGCTGTCTGCGCCATCTTGCCCGCTAATTTGGCTTGAGAAAAAGTACTTAAGTTCGAAGACACCCCGTGGGGTATGGATATATTTTTGTGTGGTGACCCGAGAAATGGTTGATTCGTGCATCTCAACCGCCTCGGCAATATCGGCAAGAATCAACGGCTTCATCGCTTCTTCACCGTGCTCTAAAAAACCGATTTGGCGAGTGATAATCTCGCGCCCTACGCGTAGAAGCGTGTCGTTGCGGCTGGACAAGCTTTTGATTAGCCAGCGCGCTTCTTGCAAGTGCTCTTTTAAAAACTGGTTATCCTGACTCTTGTCTGCACGCTTGATTAAACTGGCGTAGTCGGGCTGGATACGCAGCCGAGGCAGGGCTTCAGGGTTTAGCTCCAGGTGCCAGCCTTCATGATCATGACGTACGACCAGGTCGGGCGTGATATAGCTATCGTCGGTGACGCCATAAGCGCTGCCTGGGCGTGGGTCCAGGCTTCGGATCAGACCGATCACATCGTCTAGCTGCTCATCGTCCAGGCTTAGGCGGCGCTTTAATAGGCGCATGTCATTTTTGCCCAGCGCTTCAAGAAACTGGCGAACCAATCGGCGCGCGGGAACCAGTAGGGGCGTGTCGTCGGGGAGCGTTGCAAGCTGAAGCATCAAACATTCGCGCAAGTCACGGGCGAAGACGCCCGTTGGCTCGAACTGCTGTAAGCGCATCAGAGTGGTTTCCAACTCTCGCTGGCTGAGACCTTCGATGCTCTGAGCACGTAACCCATCGCGGATATCGTTGAGCGGCTGCGTCAGGTAGCCATTGGCGTCCAGTGCATCAATCAGACTTTCGGCGATTAGCTGCTCACGAGCCGTAAAGTCGGTCATCGCCAGCTGCCAAAGGAGATGTCCATGCAGGCTTTGTCCCGCGGCCTGGCGTTCAAAATCGGGGCCTTCGCTGCTGCCAGAGCTACCCATGTCCTGGTAAGTGTCAGACCAGTCGCTATCGACAGACAGTTCCTCGGGAATGCTTTCTGACCACTCCTCGTCAGGTGTTTCGACGGTCGCCTGCTCGCCGAACTCGTCTTCCTGCTCCAGCATTGGGTTGGCATCCAGTGCCTGCTGAATTTCCTGACGTAGATCCAATGTCGATAGCTGTAGCAGTGCAATCGCTTGCTGCAGCTGAGGTGTCATGGTCAGCTGCGTACCGATACGCAATTGGAGAGAAGCTTTCATGACCATCTGAGAACCACTCGTTAATCGGAAAGCTTCACCCTAGTGCGAGTCATGTTGTTGTGCAAGTGCAATAAGCATGCCACTGATAAAATTTTTACTGCAGATCACTGTTTAGCGGTGAAATTAAATTCATAAGCGAAAATCAGCACCCAGGTAAACTTCCCTCACTTTTTGGTTATCAAGGATAGTCTGAGGGCTGCCGCCAGCAATAATGTGGCCGTCACCGACAATATAGGCGATATCGCAAATATCCAGTGTTTCTCGGACGTTATGATCAGTAATTAGCACGCCAATGTGGCGCTGTTTTAAGGCGCGAATAATGCTCTTGATTTCACCAACCGAGATGGGATCGACACCTGCAAATGGCTCGTCCAGCAAGATAAACGCGGGCTCTGTGGCCAAGGAGCGGGCAATTTCGACGCGCCGCCGCTCGCCGCCGGAAAGGCTCATGCCCAGGTTGTCACGGATGTGGGTAATATGAAAGTCGTCAAGCAGGGCCTCAAGCCGCTGCTCTCGTCCTGCCCTGTCCAGATCTTTGCGGGTTTCCAGAATCGCCATAATATTATCCGCAACCGATAGCTTGCGAAAAATAGACGCTTCCTGGGGTAGATAGCCAATGCCGGCCATCGCGCGTTCGTGCATGGGAACGCGGGTTAAGTCTTGCTCGTCGATACGCACCCTACCCGCATCAGACTTCACCAGGCCCACAATCATATAAAACGATGTGGTTTTACCCGCGCCGTTAGGGCCAAGCAGGCCTACCACGCTGCCTTGAGCAATCTCCAGGCTAATGTCTTTAACCACGCGGCGGCGCTTATAGCTTTTTGCCAAGTGATTGGCGTAAAGGGTTTTTATGGGTGGTGCTTCCGCAATAGACATGGTTGACTCCTATTGCGCTGGCTGAAGCGTCATACGAATACGCTGCGGCTCGCTACCGTTTACATCGGAGCGTGCCTGCACCACTTCGCGGTCAATGAAGTACTCCAGGCGGCCACCGGTAAACTGATCACCCGCTTGGGTCAGTTCGGCCTGGTCAATAAGCTCTACACGCCGCTCTGCTACGTGATAAACCACGCGGCGTGCCCATCCTTCCATCGGCGCGTCCTGATCATCGAGTTGATTGCGTAGGTAGGCGCGCTCTCCGGTGGCAATAGCGCGAGAAAGCTCACCCGCGTCGTTACGGATAATTTCAACGCGATCACCACGTAGCTGCATACTGCCTTGGCGAATATTGACATCGCCTGAATAAACGGCAGTGCCTGCACGCTGATCAAGGTCTAGCTGGTCGGCTTCTACTTCAATGGGGGCTTGGCTTGTCTGGGCCGCTGCCGATAGCGGCACCGCAAGGGCGAAAAGCGCGGTGCGAATAAAAGCGTTCATAGCGACTCCTAAGGATTTTGTGTTGCGGGGGGGTGATGGCCGCGGACGTTATCGGTTAGTCGGACTTGGCTATCATCAAGCCAAACATCCATACGTGATGCGCTCATTCGTTGAGGTGGCTGCTGAAACACGGCGGGCGCCTCGCTCCAGACATGACGCGCTACCCCATCATAATGTAATAACTCAGTATCAAGCTGCCAGCCTTCTGTAGGCGCCAGGAGCTGTGCATCACCAGACAGTGTTAGTGCTTGGGTGGCCGTGTTCAGAACGCCTTCGTTGGCGTGAGCGAGCCACTCTCGGTTATCACTATCAAACAGTGTCGCTTCGGGTTGAGTGACTTCGGCCTGGGTGCTTTGTGGTATGTAAACCAATAAAGGCGCGGACAGCGACTGCTGGATATGCCCTGTTTCACCAAACAGCGTGATCTCGGCATTTTCCAGCACGTGGCCAGGCTCTTCAGCCTGCGCTTCTTCGTCAACGGGCCGGTCTTCCGGGCCGCGTGGGTCCAGCCATACCAGCAGCCCCCCTAAAGCGATCACCAGGGCCGCTAACCCGACGCGTTTCTTGGTCCTTTGAAACATTACACGCGACCATTCAAATACGACTCAAGAACAGTACTCCAGTGGCCCTGCGCTTCAAGCAATGTATCGCAAATTTCACGTACGGCGCCGTGACCACCCAAGCGGTCGGTAATCCAGTCAGCGTGGGTATGCATGTAATCGGGTGCGTTGGGTACCGTAATACCAACGCCTGCGCGTTTGATAGGCGCAAGATCAGGCAGGTCATCGCCGCAGTAAGCCACCTGGCTTAGGTTCAGATTGAGGCGCTCGCACAACGCTTTCAAAGTAGTGAGCTTATCTTCGCAGCCCTGATGGACAAGGTTAATTCCCAGCGCCGCAGCACGCTGGCTCACCATGGGGGAGTCGCGTCCTGTAATTAACGCCACATGAATGCCCACACGTTTAAGCAACTTTAAGCCATGGCCGTCTTGTGTATGGAAGGCTTTGATCTCGATACCGTCGGCCTGAAAGTATAGCCGTCCATCGGTGAGCACACCGTCAACATCGAGGGCAAGTAGTCGCACATGGCGAAGCTGGTCAAGTAGCGCAGTGGGGAGGGCCATAGAGACTCCTTGTCAGTAAACTGTTGGGTAAAGTGGTTAGATAACGCCGCTGGCAAGCAAGTCGTGCATATGGAGCGCCCCGATGGGGCGCTGTTCGTCATCGACGACCGCTAGCGCAGTAATACGGCTATCTTCCATGATGCGCACCGCTTCGGCGGCCAGTAGGTCGGGGCCAATGCGTTTGCCGGGTCGGGTCATTACATCGTCCACGGTTACTTTGCGCAGATCATGAAACTGATCGAGGGTGCGGCGTAAGTCGCCATCGGTATAAACACCTGCAAGTCGCCCTTCGCTGTCGACAACACAGGTAAATCCCAACCCTTGGCGGGTAATCTCCAAGAGCGCATCACGCAACGGGCTGCCTAGTGCTATCTGCGGCAAGCGTGTGCCGCTATGCATAAGGTCTTTAACGCGCAATAGCAGTCGTTTTCCCAGGCTGCCACCGGGATGCGATAAGGCAAAATCATCAGCGGTAAATCCGCGTGCTTCAAGTAGCGCAACGGCAAGCGCGTCGCCCAGGGCAAGGGCGGCCGTCGTGGAGCTTGTGGGGGCCAAGTCCAGAGGGCACGCTTCGCGTTCAACACCGCTGTTCAGGTGAGCATCCGCATGTTTGGCAAGTGTTGAGCCAGGGCGGCCTGTCATGCTAATTAACGGTGTGCCTAGCCGTTTTAACAGAGGCAGTAGCGCCGTCACTTCGGCGGTTTCTCCGGAGTTTGAAAGTGCCAGGACCACGTCGTTGCGCGTAATCATCCCCAGGTCGCCGTGGCTAGCTTCACCAGGGTGAACAAAAAAAGCAGGTGTGCCGGTGCTGGCAAGCGTGGCGGCCAGCTTTCCTGCTATATGGCCAGACTTGCCCATTCCCGTCACGACGACCCGGCCCTGACACGCCAGCATCAATTCACATGCACGGTCGAAGCTTTCATCAAGCTTGCCTTGAAGACCGCCAATGGCGGCTTGTTCTATTTGCAGCGTGCGTAGGGCGCTTTCACGCAACGGGCTAACAGTGGGTGAGGGCTGGGGCATGAACATCTCGTTTTAATAGAAATACAGTGCAAACGTAGTGCGATTAACTGACAAGAATACCATTTTGTGGGCATCTATAAGCATAGCGCTTTAACGGGTTTTTAGGGTGGGTTGGAACGCACGCCTTGCCATAAGTGCCATTGAAGCCAAGCTTGATGTTCGAGAATATTTAGAAAACGCTGTTTTTAAACGGTAGAATATCCAACCGATAAACGCACCCGCTACTATTAAGTAACAATGGGAGTCAACCAACCCATGACAGACGTTCCCTTCATCGAAATTGAAGACGTGCATTTTTCACGTGGGAGCCATGAGATCTTTCGTGGAATCAGCATGATTATTCCTCAGGGTAACGTCACCGCCATTATGGGGCCTAGCGGTACCGGCAAGACAACCTTGCTAAAACTCATTGGTGGTCAGCTAACGCCGGATCGTGGACGTATTATCGTCGATGGCCAGGACGTTCATCGGCTGTCGCGAAAAGCGCTGTTTGCATTGCGTAAACGTATGGGCATGCTGTTTCAAAGCGGCGCTCTGTTTTCTGACCTGGATGTGTTCGAGAACGTCGCGTTTCCCTTGCGCGTCCATACCGACCTGCCCGATGCCATGATTCGAGACCTGGTATTGCTAAAGCTTCAAGCGGTGGGGCTGCGCGGGGCTCGTCATCTAACGCCTGCAGAACTTTCGGGCGGTATGGCCAGGCGCGTGGCGCTGGCCCGGGCAATAGCGTTAGACCCGGAGCTCATTTTGTATGATGAGCCTTTTGTCGGGCAGGATCCTATTTCCATGGGCGTGTTGGTGCAGTTGATTAAACGGCTTAACCAGGCACTAGCGCTTACCTCGGTGGTGGTTTCTCACGATATTAAAGAGACACTAAGCATCGCCGACTATCTCTATCTTCTCGCTGATGGTCAGGTCGTCGCTGAGGGAACGCCGCAAACACTAAATGCCAACCAGGACCCACGCGTTAGCCAGTTCGTTCATGGCGAGCCAGATGGCCCTGTGCCATTTCACTATCCCGCCGAGACGCTGTATAGCGATATTCTTGGCCCCGTTACCGCGACAAGGGCAGGGTAATGCAGTCGAAATTTGAACAAGGCATCGGCTATATCGCCCGTTTGGGGCGTAAAGGGTGCGATGTAATGGAAGCGCTGGGCCGTGCCGGGCTATTTCTTGGCCAGTCAGCGGTCGGCGTGCCGTCTCGTGAAGGGTGGAGCCTCTGGCTGCGTCAAATGCATTTTGTGGGCGTGCTCTCGCTGGCGATTGTGATCGTATCGGGACTTTTTATTGGCATGGTGCTGGCGCTGCAGGGCTACACTATTTTGGTCGACTTTGGCGCGGAGCAGGCGTTAGGGCAAATGGTTGCGCTTTCCTTGCTGCGGGAATTGGCGCCGGTTGTCGCTGCGCTGCTATTCGCCGGGCGGGCAGGGTCGGCACTTACCGCTGAGATTGGCTTAATGAAAGCCACCGAGCAGCTAACCAGTATGGAAATGATTGGCGTAGACCCACTGCGTAGAATTATTGCGCCCAGGCTCTGGGCTGGGTTCGTTTCGCTGCCCATTCTGACGGTTGGCTTTAGCGTCGTGGGTATTTGGGGTGGCTATCTGGTCGGTGTGGAGTGGCTTGGCGTTTTTGAAGGCTCTTACTGGAGCAACATGCAGGCCAGCGTATCGTTTATCGGCGATGTAGGTAACGGCATCATCAAGAGTCTTGTCTTTGCCGTCGTTGTTACCTGGATCGCGGTGTTTCAAGGCTATGACTTAATGCCGACGTCTGAAGGGATTTCGCGGGCCACAACGCGCACCGTCGTTTATTCATCGCTTGCAGTATTGGGGCTTGATTTTGTATTAACCGCCGTAATGTTCGGCGGCCTTTAATAGGTGGAGTGGTTTCATGAAACGCAGTAAAACAATGGAATTTGGCGTGGGTCTATTTATGCTGGCGGGGATTGTTGGGCTGATTTTTCTGGGCCTGCGCGTCAGTGGTTTAAGCCTTGCTAGCTCTTCTGAAACGTTTCACCTTGACGCCAATTTCTCCAATATTGGCGGATTAAAGCCGCGCTCTAGAGTCACCATGGCGGGCGTGACCGTTGGGCGCGTGGAGTCGATTGATTTAGATACCGACTGGTTTGACGCTCGGGTCACACTACGCCTGGATAATGACTTGGAAGGGCAGCTCTCCGAGGACACAACAGCCGCCATTTTAACCTCCGGCCTGTTGGGCGAGCAGTATATTGGCTTAAGCGTGGGTGGCGCCCCTGAAGTGCTTGAAGATGGCGATACCATTCGCGATACCCAGTCTGCGCTGGTGCTTGAAGAACTAATCCAGCAATTTGTATCCAATATGGCGAGTAATTAAACATTCTATTAGTAGAGGTGAATGTAATGCGAAACACGACACTGACGCCGATGCGCTGGCTTTTTGCGTTCATGATGTTGGTACTGGTCTTACCGCTTCAGGCTCATGCGCAAACCCAGTCGCCTGAAGCGATGGTTCGGGAAAACGTCAATGCTCTGATGGGAGAGATCAAAGGCAAGAGGGAGTATTACGCCAATCATATGGGTGAGCTTGAAGCGTTGGTCGACACCAGCCTTGAAGGCGTGGCGGACTTTCGCTATATCGGTGCCAGCGTGATGGGAAGCTACTTTCGTAACGCGACCCCGGAGCAGCGCAGTCGCTTTGCAAACGTGTTTCGCCAGACCTTAATTGATACGTATGCACGTGGCTTGGTAACGTTCGATTATCGTGAGCTGCGGGTGTTGAATAACCAGCGCGGTCAGCGTTACGAAGACCAGGCAAGTGTCGATATGGAAGTGGTGGCCAATAACGGACAGGTCTATCCGGTGAGCTATAGCCTGCGCCTGTCTGACGGTGAATGGCGCGTAGTGAACGTGATTGTTAACGGTATTAACCTGGGACTGACGTTCCGCAACCAGTTTGACCAAGCAATGCGCGAAAACAATCGTGACTATGATGCGGTTATTCGTGGCTGGGCACCTGAAATTGGTGTCGACGAGCTGGAGCAGGGGGGCGATGCGTGACACGTTTACTGTCACTGTCCCAGCTAAGCCTCGAGGCCTCGCAAAATACATTGTGCGTTACGGGCGATGTTGGCATGGACGCGGCGGCAGAGCTTGCCGCCGCGGGTAAAAAATGGCTCCAGGCGACAGAGCAACGTGATGTTACGTTTGATTTTAATGGCGTCCATAAAGCCAGTAGTGCGGTTATAAGCGTGCTGTTTGAATGGATGCGTACCTGCCAGTCGCGCAGCATTACCGTCAATGCGGTGACCCTTTCAGCGCCCCTTGAACGCTTAGCGCTTCTTTCAGAAATTGAATCACTTATCCATCCGCCAACCCTCGCCCGTTAGGGGGTGGCACCCTTGGCATCGCCAAGCGTGTCGCTTTTCTTTATTATGTTGCCTTATTAGTACTATTCACATCGACCTGAAGGAGTTTCCTGTCTCATGCAACCCAATGAGGTAAAAGCACTGCTTGAATCCCGTATCGACGGATGTGACTTTCATATCCAGGGCGAAGGCTGTAATTTTCAGGTGATTGCGGTGGGTGACGCCTTTGAAGGCCTCTCTCCGGTTAAGCGCCAACAGCTGGTTTACGCCGCGTTAAGTGATGAAATTGCCTCGGGCGCTTTACACGCCATCAGTATTAAAACGTTCACTCCGACGCAGTGGTCCACTGCGTCGGAAAACGCTCAATAACGGCGCCTGCATGGATAAGTTAATTATTACCGGCAATGGGTCGGTGGATGGTGAGGTCTGGGTAAGCGGCGCCAAAAACGCGGCTCTGCCTATCTTATGTGCCACCCTTTTGGCCGATGGCCCGGTGGTTGTCGGCAACCTGCCACATCTTCAGGATATTACCACGACGCTTGAGTTGTTGGGCCGTATGGGCGTTGAGCCTGTCATGGGTGAACGGCTCACTATTCAGTTGGATGGCTCTCAAGTCACGCATTGTCACGCTCCTTATGAGTTAGTGAAGAAAATGCGTGCCTCCATTCTGGTGCTAGGCCCCTTGCTTGCCCACTTCGGCGAGGCAGATGTGTCGCTGCCTGGCGGGTGTGCCATCGGTTCTCGGCCTGTTGATCTGCACATCCGTGGCCTGGAGGCCATGGGGGCGGATATTCGGGTTGAAGCCGGGTATATCCGTGCTCGCGTTGATGGCCGCTTGAAAGGCGCGACTATTTTCTTCGATACGGTCACGGTAACTGGCACTGAGAATCTGTTGATGGCCGCCACCCTTGCCGAGGGTAAGACTGTCCTTGAGAATGCGGCGCGTGAACCAGAGATTGTTGATCTGGCCGAATGCTTGATCAAAATGGGCGCCAATATTCGTGGCCACGGCACTGACACCATTGTGATTGAAGGTGTCGAGAAGCTGCATGGCTGTCACCACGATGTTATGCCCGACCGTATTGAGACCGGCACCTTCCTGGTGGCAGCCGCCATGACCGGTGGGCGGGTGAAAGTAAAGCGCACCCGTGCGGACATTTTGGAAGCCGTGCTTGCCAAGCTTGAAGAAGCGGGCGCCGAGATTACCAGTGGTGATGACTGGATCGCGCTGGATATGCACGGTAAAAGGCCCAAGGCCGTTAATATCCGCACCGCGCCGTACCCGGCGTTCCCTACCGATATGCAGGCCCAGTTTGTGGCCATGAACGCCGTCGCCATTGGCCATTCGCGCGTAGTGGAAACCATCTTCGAAAACCGCTTCATGCACGTGCAAGAGCTTAACCGCATGGGGGCGGACATAGCCCTTGAAGGTAACACCGCATTAATTAACGGTGTTGAAAAGCTTTCAGGCGCGCCTGTGATGGCCACCGATCTGCGTGCTTCCGCGTCGCTGGTGATTGCCGCCATGATGGCGGAAGGCGAAACGCTGGTTGATCGTATCTACCACATTGATCGTGGCTACGAGTGTATCGAAGAGAAATTGCAGTTGCTGGGTGCACGTATTCGCCGTATTCCTGGCTAAGCCATGCTATTAACCATTGGCCATTATAATGAGTAAGCAACTAATTTTAGCCCTTTCCAAAGGGCGTATTTTGGATGAGACGCTGCCGTTACTCGCTGATGCCGGTGTTACACCGGCAGAAGACCTGGGCAAGAGCCGTAAGCTGTTGTTTGATACCAACCTGCCCGATGTAAAACTGGTGGTTATTCGTGCCACCGATGTGCCGACCTATGTACAGCTGGGCGCAGCTGATCTAGGTATCGCGGGGAAAGATGTTTTATTGGAGCATGGTGCTGAAGGTCTTTATGAGCCGCTGGACCTGGAGATTGCTCGCTGTAAGCTGATGACCGCCGGGGTGACAGGGGAGCAGCCTGCTCATGCGCGTCGGCGTGTAGCTACCAAGTTTGTGAATATTGCCAGGCGCTACTATGCCGAACAGGGTATTCAAGCCGAAGTCATTAAGCTTTATGGGGCAATGGAATTAGCGCCTTTAATGAATCTGGCCGATGAAATTGTTGATATTGTCGATACGGGCAATACGCTGCGTGCCAATGGCATGGAGCCACGTGAGTTAATTGCTCATATCAGCACACGCCTGGTCGTGAACAAGGCCGCCATGACCATGAAGCATGAGCGTATCAAGCCGCTTTTGGCGCGCTTGGAGCGCGCCGTGAAAAAACGCCAAGCACAGCCTTCCACATAACGCGGGGTCTTTATGAGCACTATGTCTTCAGCGGTTGGCTCCACGCCCATGATCGCCCGGCTTTCAACGCTTGATGCCTCGTTCGATGACCGCCTTGATACGCTGTTGGATTGGGAAGGGGTCTCGGATACGGCGGTAAAAGCACGGGTTGATGAGATTCTGGCGGATGTTAAAAAGCGCGGCGACGCAGCGGTTATTGAAGCGACCAATCGTTTTGATCGGCTTTCGGTTGAACGCATGGATGAACTGCGTTTAAAACCCGAGCAGCTAAAGCACGCTTTCGAAAATTTGCCCGCAGCGCAGCGCGATGCGTTAGCCAGCGCCGCCGAGCGTATTCGGCTCTATCATGAGCGGCAAAAGCCAACCTCTTGGCAGTATGAAGAGGCTGATGGCACGGTGCTGGGGCAGCAGGTTACGGCGCTTGATCGCGCGGGTATTTATGTCCCGGGGGGCAAGGCGGCTTATCCTTCTTCTGTATTGATGAACGCGATTCCTGCCCATGTGGCGGGCGTGCGCGAAATTGTGATGGTCGTTCCTACTCCTGACGGCGTGGTCAATGAGTTGGTATTGGCGGCGGCGCATTTGGCGGGGGTCGATGACGTCTTCACTATTGGTGGCGCTCAGGCTATCGCTGCGATGGCATACGGCACAGAAACCGTGCCAAGGGTGGACAAGATTGTTGGGCCCGGCAATATTTATGTTGCGACGGCTAAGCGGGCGGTGTTCGGTCAGGTCGGTATCGACATGATTGCGGGGCCTTCCGAGATTTTAGTGGTCTCCGACGGGCAGACCGACCCGGACTGGCTAGCCATGGACCTGTTTTCACAGGCGGAGCATGACGAAGATGCTCAGGCGATTCTGGTCAGTTGGGATAGTGAACACCTGGATGCGGTGTCCGCCTCTATTGAGCGTTTGTTGCCCACGCTTGATCGCGAATCAATCGTGCGTGAATCGCTGGGTCGGCGGGGGGCGTTGGTGCTTTGTCAGAGCAAGGCTGAGGCGGTTGATATCATTAACCGTATCGCGCCCGAGCATCTTGAGCTTTCCGTCGACGCACCGGACACTTGGCTTGCTGATGTGCGTCATGCCGGTGCGATCTTTATGGGGCGTTACACGGCAGAAGCGCTAGGGGATTACTGCGCAGGCCCAAACCATGTTCTGCCCACGTCCGGTACGGCGCGCTTCTCATCTCCCCTGGGGGTTTACGACTTCCAGAAGCGCTCCTCCATTATCCACTGCTCGCGTGAGGGTGCGTCAGCATTGGGCGAGGTCGCGTCAGTATTGGCTCGCGGAGAGTCGCTGACCGCGCATGCGCGGTCAGCGGAGTATCGGGTTAAGCCGTAATTAGCCTGCGGGCGAGTGCTAGGATTCTTTAGGTCGCTCGCCCAATGGTGCGTTGGGAATCAGCGGGCGCTCGCCCACTTCAAGCGAGATATCGATGCGCTCGCCGCCACGAACAATGGTGATAGGCAGCGTTGTGCCGGGGGGGATGGAGGCAATATTGCTCATCGTAGCGCGAGCGTCCAGCACGGTTTGGCCGTTAACCGAGAGCAGGATGTCGCCAGGCTCTAGCCCCGCTTCGTCTGCTGGGCCTCCACTCGCTACACCCGCAACAATAACCCCCTGAGGTGTGCGTAGCCCAAACGAGGCAGCGAGTTCGCGTGACAGCGCTTGCGCTTCAATTCCCAGCCAGCCACGTATGACCCGCCCCTGAGTCACTAGCTCATCCAGAACGCTGTGCGCTAGGTTGGCCGGGATCGCAAAGCCGATGCCTTGCGAGCCGCCGGAGCGTGAGAAAATCGCTGTGTTGATGCCCACCAGGGCGCCGTCGGGGTTGATCAGTGCGCCGCCTGAGTTACCCGGGTTAATTGCTGCGTCCGTTTGAATAAAATCTTCATAGGCATTTAAGCCTAAATGATTACGGCCGGTCGCGCTGATGATGCCCATGGTAACGGTTTGCCCTACACCAAATGGATTGCCGATGGCCAGCGCAACATCCCCAACGGCCACATCCGCTGAGTCGGCTATTTCAATGACCGGAAGATCCTCAAGGTCGATATGCAATACGGCGAGGTCGCTTTCGGGGTCGGTGCCAATGACCTCGGCGAGTGTCTCGCGCCCATCACGCAGTGCCACCTGAATCTCGTCAGCGCCATTTATCACGTGGTGGTTGGTTAGTACGTAGCCATCGTGACTGATAATAACCCCTGAGCCGAGGCTGGATAACATGCGCTGGTGGGTTGTCGCATCGTCACCGCTGAAAAACTGCTGGAAAAAAGGGTCAGACATCAGCGGGTGTTGATCGCGCTCGACAATACGCGATGAGTAGATATTCACGACGGCAGGCGCTGCCTGGCCGACCGCGCTTGAATAGCTGGCAGGCCCTTGGTCACGCGAAAGCGGAGCGGCCTGGCGAGTTTCGGGGGCCGGGCGGCTGCTAACCTCGTCGCTGACATTCACCAGAGGGGAGGTGGGGGCTTGTGATGTCGTGGAGGGCGCGTTGGTAAAGGGATTGGGCAGCGTGTCCGGGAATGCAAATAGTAGCAGGGCAGCTAATAATACCCCGGTCAAAATAGGCCATAAATAAGGCAGCACAAAGCGGTGCATGCAAAAATTCCTCAGCGGGTAGTGGTCTTGTCAAACGTGAGGTTCGCGATCACACGAAGCGGGTTTTACTATGGCATTATGGTAACACTTTCTGATGCTCATCCTCATGATAGTCGACGAATCATTAAAGGAGCCCTTGTGACTCATCGCGATCAAATCGTAGCTGCTTGCGACCATCAGCTGCGTGCTTCAACGTTTAAGGACTTTACGATCAATGGCCTGCAAATCGCTGGGCGGCCGGATATTAAGCGCGTAATGAGTGGGGTCACTGCGTGCCAGGCGTTGCTGGAGGAAGCAGTCGCTTGGCAGGCCGACATGCTGTTGGTTCACCACGGCTACTTCTGGAAAAATGAGCCAGTGGCCATTACAGGCATGAAGCATCAGCGTATAAAAACGCTGATTAACCACGATATCAATTTGCTTGCCTATCATCTTCCGCTTGATGCCCATAGCGAGATGGGGAATAACGCAGAGCTTGCCAGGCGATTGGGCTGGCGGGTAGAGGGTTGTCTGGATGGTGAGTTGGGAGAGGGTTTTTTGTGGTCGGGGCGCTTGGCTCAAGCACAAAGCGTGACCGCGTTGGCAGAACAAATGGCGAATGTCTTGCAACGTGCGCCTTTGGTGATTGAGGCGCCGAACATGGGGGATATTGAGCGGATCGCCTGGTGTACAGGGGGCGCGCAAGACATGATTACAGCTGCTTTTGAAGCAGGTGCACAGGTGTTTGTGTCAGGTGAGATTTCTGAACGTACTACCCATTTGGCGCGCGAGCTGGGCATTCACTACATTGCCGCGGGTCATCATGCAACCGAGCGCTATGGCGTGCAGGCGCTGGGGGAGTGGCTGGCCGATGAGTACGATATTGAGCACCGCTTTGTCGATATCGATAACCCCGCCTGACCTTTTGGCGACGGGGTTGAAAATCACCGGTAACGGGCGATGGCGTGAGGTGCAGGCTTAATAGCGAGGCGGTTGGGGCGTATCGGCGTTATCGCCTTTTAAGCCAAAGTTTTCTGCCAGCGTGCCATTTTTACCATCCGCATAGTCACGGGGGGTGGCCAGGCTACCCTCCGAATCAGGCCCTGTGGGTGTGGCGGCTTGATGCTGCGCTGGTTGCTGTCGCTCTTTGATGGCCGCAGGCGTGTTGCTGCCCAAATGCCACTGCTGTGCATCCTCGATGATTTTCTGCTCAAGCTGGTCGGCCTCGGCGCGAATGCACTTCAAATGCTCGAAGACACCCTCTAAATGGCCTCCCATGCCTTTTTTAAGCTCGGCGATTTGATGTTCTCGTTCCAGCACTGTTTGGCGTAAAGACGCGTTATGACGCTCTCCTTTACTAAACAGCCGATAGCATCCCAAGCCGAGGATGAAGCCAATAATAATGCCAACGATGGCAAAGGTATAAGGCGAGCTTGCTTCCACAGTTTTCTCCCTGATACTTGGAGCGCCCCGTCACGCTTGAGTGGACGGTTTGCGAACGAATCAAGCCTCATTATAGGCGTCGATTGGCAGGTTAGGTCAATCCAACCATGCGCTTAGACGATGTGCAGCGTATAATCCCAGCTTTTTGAAGGCGGCTGGTCGGATTTAGAGGGCCGTCGTAATACGCATTGGAGCGAGTAAATGTCAGCTACTTCTGCAAACCAAAAGGCAGGTCCGTCATCTCGGCCAACGCCCATGGAGCGCTATCGTGCAGATCTACGGCGCGAGGACTTTCAGCATGATGCGGCGCAGGAGTTAGCGGTTGAGCATTTGCAGCGCCTTTATGACGACCTAATGGCGACGCCCACCGCGGTTTCCAAGGCCGTGCTGGCACATGGCGGCTTGAAGGCCAAAATGAAGGGCCTGTTCGGTAAAGCCTCATCGTCAAACGAACCGACGTTGCCCCAAGTGCAAGGCCTCTATTTTTGGGGCGGTGTGGGGCGTGGTAAAACCTATCTGGTTGATAATTTTTTTGCGTCGCTGCCCTTTCCTGAAAAGATGCGCACCCATTTTCATCGTTTCATGCAGCGGGTTCATAACGAGTTAACCCACTATAAGGGTGAGAAGAATCCTCTCACGCTGATTGCTGGTAAATTTGCCTCAGAGGCTCGGGTTATCTGCTTTGATGAGTTCTTCGTCAAGGATATTACGGATGCCATGATTCTGGCCAACCTGCTTGAGGCGCTGTTCGAGCGGGGCGTTGTGCTAGTCGCTACTTCCAACATCGTGCCGGATGACCTGTACAAGGATGGCCTGCAGCGGGCGCGCTTTCTCCCTGCCATCGATCTTGTCAAGCGTCACTGTGAGATAGTCAATGTTGATTCCGGGGTCGACTACCGGCTGCGCGCCTTGGAACGCGCGGAGATATTTCACTCGCCGCTGGATGAGGCGGCCGAGCAGGAGCTTACGCGCAGCTTCCGCGAGATCGCTGGCCACGAGGGTGAGGCGGATGCGCCGCTGGAAATTAATCATCGGGTGCTGAAAACGCGCAGGCTACATGAAAATGTGGCGTGGTTTGAATTTCTGGAGCTCTGCGATGGGCCGCGTAGCCAGAATGACTATATTGAAATAGCGCGTAGCTTCAATACGGTGCTTGTGTCGAATGTGAAGCGGATGGAAGCCAAGCATGACGATCAGGCGCGCCGCTTTATCAATATGGTCGATGAGTTTTATGATCGCGGGGTAAAGCTATTAATGTCAGCAGAGGTGCCGGTAGAAGAGCTTTATAGGGACGGTAAGCTAACCTTTGAGTTTCAGCGTACGCTGTCGCGCCTTCAGGAAATGCAGTCGCGTGAATATTTGGCGCTGCCCCATAAGCCGTGATGAGGTTTATGGCCCAGTCGTTAAGAAAAGCCACGATTAGGGCTTAACTTGTCCCGCGCCATACTGTAGAATGCCGCCTCGCTACATGTTGTCAGGCTAAGCTTGGCAACCAAAAAAAATAGGGAAGGTGCTTCACCGCTTGACGGTGTTAGCCACCCAATACACTTAATCTGGTGATTTCATCCATGAAGACGTTCAGTGCTAAGCCGCAGTCCGTCCAGCGCGACTGGTATGTTGTCGACGCTACGGACAAAACGCTCGGTCGTCTGGCAACCGAGATTGCTCGCCGCCTGCGTGGCAAGCATAAGCCCGAATTTACTCCTCACGTTGATACTGGCGACTACATCGTTGTCATCAACGCTGAGAAAGTCCAAGTGACTGGCAACAAGGCGAAGGCTAAGACCTATTATCGCCACACCGGTTACCCGGGCGGCCTGCGCACCATGACATTCGACAAAATGCTTGATCATGCGCCCGAGCGCATCATTGAGTTTGCCGTTAAAGGCATGTTGCCGAAAGGTCCGTTGGGTCGTGCCATGTATACCAAGTTAAAAGTGTACGCCGGTGCCGAGCATCCGCATGCTGCCCAGCAGCCGCTTGAACTGAACATCTGAGGAAATCTTCGCCATGACACAGCAGTATTACGGTACCGGGCGCCGCAAGACTTCCACCGCTCGCGTGTTTATGAAGCCGGGCTCTGGCAAAATCACCGTTAACAACCAAGAACTCGACCTGTATTTCGGTCGCGTTACTGGTCGTATGGTGGTTCGTCAGCCGCTGGAATTGACTGAAACCCTGAGCCAGTTCGACATTTTTGTAACTGTCGCTGGTGGCGGTGGTTCTTCTCAGGCTGGCGCTATCCGTCACGGCATTACTCGTGCCCTGATGAGCTACAACGAAGACTTGCGTCCTACGCTGCGTGCCGCTGGCTACGTAACGCGTGATGCGCGTCAAGTTGAGCGTAAGAAAGTCGGCCTGCGTAAAGCACGTCGTCGTCCGCAGTTCTCCAAGCGTTAATTTTTCAACGCTTATGCGGCAAAACGCCCAGGCCATCGGCCTGGGCGTTTTTTATTGTAAAATCAAAAAGTATAATGCATTAGTATCAAATTATATTAGCATCAAGTTATTTTGGTGGTCCTGGAGCAGTATGACGGCTATCAAGGATATCCATCTATTTATCGTATAGTATTTCGCAGATTCGTTCTTTTATGCATTGGGTGGCCACGCATCACGTTAATGGGAGAAGCCTTGCATGGCAGAGCACGGCATCAATAAAGGTCGACGACGTTTCCTTGTTGGCGCTACCTCCGTTATAGGAGCAGTAGGCATGGTCGGCGTGGCCGTTCCCTTTGTGGCATCGTGGCAACCCAGTGCGAGGGCGCGAGCGGCGGGTGCGCCGGTTCAAGCGGATATATCCAAGCTGCAGCCTGGCCAGCGTATGACCGTTGAGTGGCGGGGCAGGCCCGTATGGATCATTCGCCGAACGCCTGAAATGATAGCGCGCACTGAAACCGTGGCGACAGAGCGCTTGGCAGACCCTGATTCAAATCACCCTCAGCAACCTGCCTATGTGCAAGGAGCGCTTCGCTCGATTAAGCCAGAAGTGGGGGTGTTGATTGGTCTCTGCACGCATTTTGGCTGTTCGCCGCTGTATCGGCCTGAGCCAGACGCACAGGCCGATAGTGATGATGACTGGTCAGGTGGTTTTTTTTGCCCGTGCCACGGTTCGCGTTTTGATTTGGCGGGGCGCGTATATACCGGTATGCCTGCACCGACGAATCTAGAAGTGCCCCCTTATCATTATCTTAACGATACTATTATCGTGGTGGGCGAAGATAAGGAGGCTGTTTGATGGCGGCGCGCGAGAAGTCGGGCGGTTTGCTGGGCTGGCTGGATGCTCGGTTTCCAGTAAGCAGGCTATGGCGCGACCATCTGGCCAACTACTACGTACCTAAAAATCTTAATATCTGGTACATCTTTGGATCGCTTGCGCTACTGGTGTTGGTCAATCAGCTCTTGACCGGCATCTGGTTAACCATGAGCTATCGTCCTTCTCCTGAAGAGGCGTTTGCGTCCATCGAATATATAATGCGCGACGTTGAGTGGGGCTGGTGGATTCGTTATCTCCATACAACGGGTGCGTCCGCTCTGTTTATTGTTGTTTATCTACACATGTTTAGGGGGCTTTTGTACGGTTCTTATAAAGCGCCGCGTGAGCTTGTGTGGGTGTTCGGTATGGCGCTGTATTTGATTCTGATGGCCGAGGCGTTTATGGGATATTTGCTGCCGTGGGGGCAAATGTCCTATTGGGGAGCGCAGGTAATTACCTCATTTTTTTCAGCTATTCCAGGTATCGGCCCCGGGCTTGCCGAGTGGGTGCGCGGCGATTATGTGGTGTCAGGGGCTACCTTGAATCGTTTTTTCGCGCTGCATGTCATTGCACTGCCGCTGGTGATTCTTGGGCTGGTGGTGCTGCATATTGTAGCGCTGCATGAGGTGGGGTCGAATAACCCTGATGGTATTGAAATTAACGGATTGAAAGACGCTGCGGGCAAGCCGGTAGATGGTATTCCCTTTCATCCCTACTATACCGTTAAAGATCTGGTTGGCGTGGCCATCTTTCTCTTCGTTTTTTGTGGCGTTGTGTTTTACTTCCCGGAAGGCGGCGGTTTTTTTATTGAGCAGCCGAACTTTGCGCCGGCTGATCCGCTTAATACGCCCGACCATATTGCGCCTGTTTGGTACTTCACGCCTTTCTATGCCATTTTACGGGGAGTGAATTTCTCGCTGCTGGGCCTGGATGCTCGCTTTTTGGGCGTTGTTTTTATGGGTGGCGCTATTGCAGTGCTGTTTGTTTTGCCGTGGCTGGACCGTAGCCCGGTGCGATCCATGCGCTATAAAGGCTGGATGTCGAAGCTGATGCTGGTCGTGCTTGTTGCAAGCTTTGTCGCGTTAGGCGTGTTGGGTGTATTGCCGTCTACCCCTGTTCGGACACGATTGGCGCAACTATTTACCGTGTTGTACTTTGCGTATTTTTTATTGATGCCGTTCTACACCCGGTTGGAAAAAACCAGGCCCGTGCCGAAAAGGGTGACTGGCTAATGAAAAAATACGTAATGGCTCTGTTTTTATGGCTGTTGCCGATGACGGCTACGGCGCAAGAAGAAACACGTAACGTGACGTCAATGTCGCCCGACTTGCAGGATAGTGCCTCTCTGCAAAATGGTCTCAAGCTTTATGTTAACTACTGTCTTGGGTGTCATACGCTGAGTTATCAGCGATTTTCGCGCACTGCGGACGACCTGGGTATTCCTGAGGCGTTGATGAAAGATAGTGTTATGTTCTCATCAGGCCTTGCATTTAACGACGCTATGCATAATGCGCTAAGCGACGACGATGCCGCGCAATGGTGGGGCGCTGTACCGCCAGATTTATCCCTAACGACACGTTTGCGTGGGGGCGATTGGGTGTACAGCTTTCTGTTGGGGTTCTACAGAGATCCCGCGCGCCCTACAGGCGTCAATAATACGGTCTATGAGTCGGTGGCAATGCCGAATGTGCTTGAGCCTCTTCAAGGTGTGCAAGAGCTCGACTGTCGTCAGGCTCGGCCTTTAGCGCTAGGTGGCGGGCGGTGTCAGCAATTAAGCGTGACAGCGCCTGGAGAGCTATCGCCCGAAGCATTTGAAGAAGCCGTATACGATATTACCAATTTTTTAGCCTATGTTGGCGAGCCTTCTAGGCTGAAGGCGCAGAGTATTGGCCCTAAAGTTTTGTTTTTCATATTTATTTTTGGCGTGTTTGCTTACTTGCTGAAGCGTGAATATTGGAAAGATATCCGTTAGCGTCGAATGCTAAAAACAGAGTTGAGCCATCGTGTAAATCACATGGCGGTTGCGTTGATGTTAAGCGGTAACCCAAAACAGGCTGCCTTACCATAAGGTGCCTCTGGCGTGTTATTATCCATAATTGTTTTAATGCGAGGATGCTTTCATGGGTGTTGTGGCCAAGCGGTCGTCGATGATTTTTTACTCAGGTAGTGATGATCATTTTAGTCATCGTGTGCGCATTGTTCTGGCTGAGAAGGGGGTGGCCGTTGATGTTGTTGATGTTAACGAAGAGCAGCCGCCCGAAGATTTAGCAGACCTCAACCCGTACAACAGTGTGCCCACGTTGTTGGATCGTGATTTAGTGCTCTATGAGTCAAAAGTCATGATGGAGTATTTGGATGAGCGTTTCCCGCATCCACCGTTACTCCCAGTTTACCCTGTGGCCCGTGCGCAGAGCCGTCTTTGGATGCACCGCATTGAGCGAGAGTGGTGCCCCAAGGTCGACCAGATCCGTAGCGGTGGGAAGAAAGAGGCGGACAAGGCGCGTAAAGAGCTGCGTGAAAGCCTGATTGGTATTTCACCGATCTTTGAAGATATGCCTTTCTTTATGAGCGAAGAGTTCACTCTGGTGGACTGCTGTCTCGCGCCGATCTTGTGGCGTTTGCCAGATCTTAATATTGAGCTGCCTGAAAAGCAGGTTAAGCCACTTTTAAGCTATATGTCGCGAGTGTTTGAGCGGGAAGCGTTCAAAGCATCTTTGAGTGAGCGCGAAAAAGAGATGCGTACTTGAATTTACATGGCCCCATCGTCCGGTAAGGGCTGGGGCCTTACTTGTCAGGAGGAGGGAGTCTTATGAAATCGAGTCGCCCCTATCTCGCCCGAGCGCTCTATGAGTGGTTGCTGGATAATGAACTAACCCCTTACCTGGTCGTTGATGCGACGCAGGCCGGGGTCGAAGTGCCGCGCCAGTTTGTACAGAATGGTCAGATTGTGTTGAACGTGGCGCCAACAGCCGTGCGTGATTTGTTTATGGAGAATCAGGCAATTGGCTTTAACGCACGTTTTGGCGGCCAGCCCATGCAGGTGATGGTGCCCATTCCTGCGCTGATTGCTATTTATGCCCGTGAAAATGGTGTGGGCATGGTGTTTGGTCACGAGCCTGAGCTTGCTGAAGAAGGGGATGAAGAGGAGCAGTTTGATGAGGCGCCTGACTCACCTTCCAAGCCTGAATTGACGGTGACGGAGCCTGTTTCTGGCGGCAACCTTGAAGATGCTTCTGAAGCGTCCTCAACGTCTTCGACGTCCAAGAAGAAGCCAACACTGCGCGTCGTAAAATAGCGCCAGTGCTATCTGGTCAGGCTATAAAAGGTCAGGCCATAAAAAACCTCGCATAGTGACTGTGCGAGGTTTTTTTATAGGCCCAAGAGCCGGTTAATCAATGTATTCGAATACTTTGACAATGCGCTGAATACCGCCAACTGAGGAGGTCGCAGCAACGATTCGATCAGACTCTTCGTGGGAGACCGAGCCCATCAAGTAAACATTGGCATTTTCAGTGGTCACTTTGATCTTGGAGGAGTCGATGCGGTCGTTGGTGGCGAGTGTGCTTACAACGTTGGTCGTTATCCATGTGTCGGTTAGGCGCTGGGTGGCGGGCAGATTGCCCGCAATGGTGAGTTCGTTATGCACCTGATTAACGCCACGCAGGTTTTGCACAACATTACCCGCTTTCGTGCGTAGTTCTTCGCTGGGGACCTGGCCTACCAATAATAATGTACCGTTATAGCTGTGCGTACGAATGCGGGCATCGGCCAGTCGAGCATCGGCCTGGTCCAGCGCACGCTTGGATTCGCGCTCAATGGTCGCATCGACCGCTTTAACGTCCTTGCTGAGCTGCCCATAGTTAGAGGGGTTGGAAGCACTGTGCGTGGCGCAGCCGCTGATCAGAGCAGCAGCTACTAGTGTCGCAACTAGTAACGGACGAGAGAAAAAGCGCAGGGCCATGTTGGATGACTCCTTATCTTAATGAAAATGATGAGTGGTAGGGTACTGCCCCGTTAGTCAGCGCTGCCGAATAACTGTTCATCAATAAGGTCACATAAACAGTGAATGACCAGTAGGTGAATCTCCTGGATTCTTGCTGTTGATGTGGCAGGGACGCGAATCTCGCAATCATCCTGACCCAGCAAGGAAGCCATGTTGCCACCGTCTCGCCCGGTTAATGCTACAACCGTCATTTCACGGTCGTGAGCTGCCTGGATCGCCTGCACGACATTAGCCGAATTACCGCTGGTAGAGATTGCCAGCAATACGTCGCCTGGCTGCCCAAGGGCGCGTATCTGTTTGGAAAATACTTCGTTATAGCTGTAGTCGTTG
Source organism: Halomonas sp. AOP30-A1-24 (assembly GCF_052378165.1). Taxonomy (NCBI): domain Bacteria; kingdom Pseudomonadati; phylum Pseudomonadota; class Gammaproteobacteria; order Oceanospirillales; family Halomonadaceae; genus Halomonas; species Halomonas sp. AOP30-A1-24. Next base: position 100,728 of record NZ_JBQSXL010000002.1, on the reverse strand, counting down.
GCAATGGATGTCAACGTTGATGTATCGGTGGTTAACGCAAGGGCAGGCAAGCTTGGCCGTTCCCGCTCAAACCGATTGAGCAGTTCAGAAGAGAAGTGTTGGCTGTCGCCCGCACTGCCTCCATTACCGCATGCCAGAATTTTTCCCTCATTAACCAGGCACTGAACCATCATTTGACTGGCGACTTCGATAAAGGGGGGGAGTACTTCGCTCGCATAGGTTTTGGTGTCTATGCTGGCGTTAAAGTGGTTAAGAATGCGCGATTGAAAGTCCATTAGGGCTTCCTGGTTAAAATGGAATTAGTAGGCATCAAAAGCCGCTTTCTCCCAGTGGAACTCGAGAGTGGGCGGAGCGCCCGTAATGGCAAGAATATCAAAGCGGCAAGGCGATGCAAGGCCGAAATTGCCAAGATATAGCTGAGCGGCCCGAATTAGGCGCTTTCTTTTTGTCGGCGTGATGGTTTCCAGAGGGTGTCCGTATCGCGTAGTTACCCGATGCTTTACTTCAACAAACACCAGTGTGTCACCGTCGCGCATCACTAGGTCAAGCTCGCCACCCTTTACGTGATGATTTTGGGTAACGAGGGTAAGACCCCTTTGCTGCAGCCATTGAGCAGCTAACTGCTCAATGGCTGCGCCGCGTTTACGGGCAGTTTGGGCGTTATTTGCCATTATTGCCCAGGGATTAAAATGGGCGCCGGGACACCGTTTTGAAACTTCGCCCAGGGTAGTTCGCGATATATGCGGCCGTCACCCGTCAGGTAGAGCGTTCCTGTGCTGCCGCGTAGGCCATTTAGCGCTGAAATATCTGAAAGCTCGGTCGCAATTTCATAGGCATCTACGCCCATGGCCATTAGGCGGAACATGGAAGCGTCAGACTCTTCGCTCAAACGCTGGTAAGTAGGGTAGAACGGGAGTACTTCTTCACCACCGACAGCGGCGTCAGGAATTTGCCATGGAATATCCATAAACATGACGTCGTCAAGATCCTGGTCACGACGCGCTTGTAAGTGCCCTTCATGCAGGTGGGAAGTGGCGTAAATAGGCAGGTTGGGCGCGTAGTAGTAATCCATGGTGGGCGGGACTTGGCGAGCGTAATCAGGCAAGGCCAGTAGGAACAAGGCATCAATACTGCCCAGTTGAGCACGTTCGCCACTCACGTTTAAGGCTGTCTGAACGGCATTGGTGACCGCGCTGTCCGGGTTGTAGCGTACCGCCGTCGTCACTTCGCCACCCTGGCCGTGAAACTCATTCCAGAATGCTTCGCCGACTCGGCGTCCCCAGTCATTATCTGGCACCATTACCGACATCTGGCGATGTCCGTCCTGGTATGCGCGGCGTGCTGCCTGGCGGGCCTCATCTTCAGCGGAAAGGCCGTACTGGAAAAGACCCGCAGCACGGTTCTGTTCGCCGCTTCCATAGTTCAGCGCAAGGGTGGGAAGCGGTACGCTATTGCGTTGTTCGAGCTGGCTAACCTCGTCTTTGGCGAGGGGGCCGATAATCAGCTGCGCGTTCATCTGTCCTGCACGGCTATAAATCTCATCCATCGAATATTGTGACGCGTCGATGAAGCTGAGCTGTACATTGTCACCGCGAATCTCGTGATGGCGACGCATGGCGGTCGATAGCGTATTGGCGACGCCGCTAAGCGGGCCTGATTCGGGCAGGGCCACAATGATGCGGCTTATGTCCTGACCCTCAAGACTTGGTAGTGTCAGTTGTTCCATGTCGGGTTCATCAAGCGCGGTACGCGCCCAGCGCTGGCGCTCTGTCAGCGTTTCGCGTTGATCATCCTGAATGGGCAGGTCGTCGTTGAGCACTTGCGTGGCACGCAGCACGGCGCGTGGATTATCCATGCCACGCGCTAATTCAGAGAAAAGCAGTGCCCAGCGAACGCGATCCGTGTCTGAAAGCCTGACTTCATCAAGCGCATCGGCTGTCTCAAAAGCACGTTGCCGCTGCCCTTGTTGGGCAAAAATGGTGGCTGCTTCGAGACGAGTTTTAGCCGCTTGATTCGGGGCCTGCTGTTCTGCCTGATTGAGCAAACGGCCCGCCTCCTGATCGTCCGCGCGGTCGACCACGCTGGGCGATTGCATCGCACAGCCAGTCATAAGAAGTGCCAAGAGGCCTGTGGCGAGTACGCCACGCAGAGACTGTTTCATGTATCCTTCCTTAGTTTTCATTTGCGCTGTCGCCGCATGTCAGTGGGTAAGTTGGCATAGCACAAGCATAGCGCACCGTCAGAGCAAGCCATTAACAAATCGGGAGTCACGATGACACACCACAATCCGGGCACATTGTACGTGGTTGCCACCCCAATTGGGAATTTGGACGATTTATCGCCGCGTGCAGCTCGGGTATTAGCGGAAGTATCGCGCATCGCGGCAGAGGATACGCGTCATAGCGCCCGCTTATTGGCGCATTTGGGGATTAATACACCCATGCTGTCGCTTCATGAACATAATGAGGCGCGCCGAGTGGATACCCTGGATGCTTATCTGGAGGCAGGCGAAAGTATTGCATTGATTAGCGATGCTGGAACGCCGCTTATTTGTGACCCTGGGTTTGTGCTGGTGAGAGAGCTGCGCGTGCGTGGCCGTCATGTGGTGGCGCTGCCCGGGCCTTGTGCCTTTGTGACGGCGCTTTCTGGGGCGGGTCTGCCGACTGATCGCTTCACGTTTTGCGGTTTTTTACCCGCCAAGCCAGGCCCGCGCCGCCAGGCGCTGGAGCAGTGGCAAGCTCGGGAAGAAACGCTGGTGTTTTACGAATCCCCACACCGTATTGTGCATACCCTGGAGGCGCTGCGTGACCAAATGCCCGAACGTAGCGTGGTATTGGCCAGGGAGTTGACTAAAACGTTTGAGACCTTTCTTCAGGGCACTCCGGAAGCCCTGTTGGCGCAGCTAACAGAAGATCCTAACCAGGCAAGAGGCGAGTTTGTGGTAATGGTGGCAGGTGCCCCGCCCGTCACTCAAAGCGAACATCAGAATATTGGCGCAGATGCGTTGATGAAAGTGCTGCTGGATGAGGGCGTAGGTGTCAAGCAAGGAGCAGCGATAGTGGCTCGAATGCTGGGCGGTCGCAAACAAGAGTGGTATGCAAGATTGCAGGCAATTAAAACCGAGCATTGAGGCGAAGCGAGGGCGCTGGTATGCTTGCCGCCGGAGTTGGCCAGACAGTCGCCGCTAGCCCATCTTTTTGATGGGCTGGGGGAGGAAAGTCCGGGCTCCATAGGGCAGAGTGCCAGGTAACGCCTGGGCGGCGTAAGCCGACGGAAAGTGCAGCAGAGAGTAGACCGCCTAAGCCTCTTGAAATAAACCTCAAAGGGCCGGTAAGGGTGAAAGGGTGCGGTAAGAGCGCACCGCGCGCCTGGCAACAGTGCGTGGCATGGTAAACCCCACTCGGAGCAAGACCAAATAGGGACCCAAAGGCGTGGCCCGCGCTGGGTCCGGGTAGGTTGCTTGAGCGCTGTGGTGACGCAGCGCCTAGAGGAATGACTGTCCACGACAGAACCCGGCTTATCGGCCGACTCCCCATTTCCATAAGGGGCCCGCAGTAGCGAGCCCCTTTTATTTTTCTATGAGATTTGTGTGAGAGTAACATGCCTTCTCCTGACGCTGACCAGGTCGTTTCACCGTTTCGCCATACCAGCGTATTACTGGAAGGGGCGGTTGATACCCTTGTACATACTCCTGACGGTATTTATTTAGATGGCACCTTTGGTCGTGGCGGTCATTCGCGGTTAATCCTGTCTCGCCTTGGCGACCAGGGGCGCCTGATGGCCATGGACCGCGATCCCCAAGCTATTGCTGCCGCCGCTGAAATCGATGATGCGCGTTTTCAAATTACCCAGCGTGAATTCGCCCGCCTGGCTGACTATGCGCGTGAGCAGGGTGTGTTTGGCAAGCTGTCTGGCGTGTTGTTGGATATAGGTGTTTCTTCTCCGCAGTTGGATGACCCTGAGCGTGGGTTTAGCTTTATGCGCAATGGTCCGCTGGATATGCGTATGGACCCGACGCAAGGCGAAAGTGCAGCCACATTTTTAGCACGTGCTAAAGAGGCGGATATCGCTCACGTGTTTAAAGCCTACGGTGAAGAGCGCTATGCAAAGCGCTTGGCACGTGCGGTGGTCGAGCGGCGTGTTGAAACGCCGTTTACGCATACGGTCGACCTGGCCGAGGTGCTGAAAAAAGCCCACCCTGCTTGGGAAAAGGGGCGGCACCCTGCGACCAAAGCATTTCAAGGGTTACGAATTTATCTAAATGGTGAACTAGATCAACTTGATGCTGCCTTAGACGCAGCCCTTGAAGCGCTAGCGCCCGGTGGTCATCTTGTGGTTATCAGTTTCCACTCGCTGGAAGATCGCCGTGTAAAACGCTTTATACGTCATTATGTGCGTGGCGATTCGCATCTACCGCGTGGTATGCCTATCCGTGATGATCAGTTAAATCGCCGTCTTGAGGCGTTGGGCAAAGGCGTACGCCCTAGTGATGACGAGGTGGTCGGTAATCCACGTGCGCGCAGCGCCGTTATGCGGGCTGCCCGAAAACGAGTATAACCATGAGCATGGATCGGATTGAGCGTTGGAGCTCAACGCTACGCACTGAATGGCCCTTTAAACTACGTTTTCGCACGTGGCCGCTGGTTATTTGCCTGCTTTTTTTTGCCTGCATTGTTAGTGGCTTAGCCACCGTTGTTGTTACTCATTTAACGCGCGTTCAGTATGCTCAGCTGCAACAGCTTGGGCAGGAGAAAAATCAGCTGCAGACCGAATGGGGGCAGTTGCTTTTGGAAGAGGGCGCTTGGTCGACACCCGCTCGTATTGAGCAAATTTCGACGGAGCGCTTGGATATGCGTATTCCTGATGTGCATGATGTTGAGGTGATACGACCATGAGAGGCGAACGTCGGGGAGGGATGCCCCGTCATCTACCTGTTGCCCCCCCGTTAGGTAACGGTCGTTTTTACTTTATATTGATCGTATTTTGCGTAGTGGCATGCATCCTTATTGGGCGCATCACACTGCTACAGGTGATTGACCGACCCTTTCTACAGAGCCAGGGAGATGCGCGAACACTTCGCCATGAAGCGATCCCTGCGCACCGCGGCATGATCACGGATCGAAACGGCGAGCCGCTCGCGATCTCAACACCGGTTGTTACGCTGTGGGCCAATCCTCAAGAGCTACCCGAAGATGGTATTCAGCGCGTAATGCTGGCGCAGGCGCTAGGCATGTCGCCGGATGACTTTGAGGCGCGGGTTGAACTTTATAGCAGCCGTGAGTTTATGTACCTTCGCCGCCAGATGACGCCTCAAGCGGCCCAGCAGATTCTGGATTTACGCACGCCCGGCGTGTATCCCCAGCGCGAGTACAAACGTTACTACCCTGCTGGCGAGGTCGCCGCACAGATACTTGGCGTGACCAATGTAGATGATAGGGGGCAGGAGGGGTTGGAGCTCTCTTATCAGCCTTTCCTGGCCGGTCACCCTGGCCAGCGCCGCGTCATTAAAGACCGCCGTGGGCGTTTGGTGCGCGAGCTAGGCGTCATACGTGAAGCGCAGCCAGGCGGAGACTTGGTGCTCTCAATTGATCAGCGCATTCAATATATGGCGTACCGGGAGCTTCGAGCGGCGGTGGCTGAGCATGAAGCCGATGGTGGCGTGCTTGTCATGATGGATGCCCGCACCGGCGAGGTGTTGGCGATGGCTAACCTGCCTTCTTATAACCCTAATAATCGTACCGGGCTTGATCCCCGTGGGTTGCGTAACCAGGCGCTGGTTGATGTGTTTGAGCCAGGCTCTGTTATGAAACCGCTGGCCATGGCAGCCATTCTTGAAAGCGGCATTGTGGATCGCGATGCCGTTGTGGATACGTCGCCTGGCTGGATGCGTCTTGATCAATTTACCATTCGTGACTTTCGCGATTATGGTGAGTTGACGCTTGCTGGTATTTTGGAGCACTCATCCAACGTGGGTATGTCCCGTTTAACGTTGCAGTTAAGCGATACGGCTATGTGGGAAAAATATAACCAACTAGGGCTGGGGCAATCCCCTGGAACGGGTTTTCCTGGGGAGTCAACGGGCAGTCTTCCGGCCCCGGTGCGCTGGTCGCGTAGTGAGCGGGCAGCGCTCTCTTACGGCTATGGTTTGTCTACCTCGGCTGTTCAATTAGCCAGTGCTTATACCGCGCTGGCTAATGGTGGCATGCGCTTACCGCCTTCATTGCTACGCCTTTCTGAACCGCCCCAAGGACTGCCTGCCATTGAGCCCGCCGTCGCCAATGATTTGCTGAGTATTCTGGAGACATCCGTTGCCGCCTATACCGGTGGTCGGCGCGCACGCGTTGAAGGTTATCGTGTGGGAGGCAAAACCGGGACTGTGCGTAAGTCGGGGCAGGGCGGTTATACCACGGATGCTTATCGCAGTGTATTTGCAGGCATTGCGCCTATTTCCGACCCGCGTATTGTGACCGTGGTGATGATTGATCACCCTAAAGCGGGTGAATTTTATGGCGGTGCAGTGGCCGCTCCGGTCTTTTCAAGCGTGACAGGCAACGCATTGCGCTTGTTGGACGTACCGCCAGACCATGAAGTTGACGAGTAAGAATGGCTAAGGAGATGGCATGACGTTGGCTCCCACCGATGTATGGAGTGCGCTGAGCAAAGTATGGCCGGGTGCTTCGTTTGAGCAGCCGCTTCCCGAACTACCCGCGTCTTTACGTCTGACCACCGATTCACGCGCGCTGGAAGTCGGCGATATATTTGTAGCTGTTCCAGGTAGTCAGCGTGACGGGCGCGATTTTATTCGCGCAGTGCTTGAGCAAGGCGCTTCGCTGGTGCTGGCGCATACCACGGAGCGCCATGCGACCTGGGATGGGCGTGTACTCTACTTGCCACATCTGGCTGCCCGCTTGGGAGAGTTGGGTAAACAACTTTTTAATGTTCCGGATGACCTTGAGGTTATTGGCGTCACCGGTACCAATGGTAAAAGCTCCGTTACTCATTACATTGCAGAACTTAGCGAAGTGCTAGGTGTTCCGGCGGGTGTGGTAGGAACGCTGGGTGTAGGCCGCCCGGGCCAGCTAGTGGATACTGGGCTCACCACGCCGGGGCCTTTAGCCCTGCAGGCGGCGTTTGGAGAGCTGGCGCTTCAGGGCATTAAGCGAGTAGCGCTTGAGGCTTCCTCCCATGCCCTTGACCAGCATCGTTTAGATGCTGCGAATATAAAGGTGGGCGTGTTTACCAATCTAACGCGAGATCATCTTGATTATCATGGCAGCATGGCGGCTTATGCCGCGGCCAAGGCGAAGCTGTTCAGACGTAGCGAGCTTGAGCTTGCAGTGGTTAATGCCGATGATCCTCTGGCGCGATTGATGCTGGCTGGTTGTGATCAAAGCGTTCGCGTATTGGCGGTCGGTCAGGATGAGGCCGTAACGCTACGGGTGATGGACGTTCAGACAAGCGAAACAGGCCAGCAAGCACTTATTGCCACGCCCGAAGGCGAGCACATGTTAGTGCTGGGTCTGGTCGGGCGCTTCAACCTGGATAATGTGTTGTTGGCCATGGCGACGCTTTATGGATGGGGCCATTCGATTAACTCACTTTTCGAGGCTGCCGCTGCGCTTACCCCGGTGCCTGGCCGTATGGCGCTTTATCACGCAAAAGGCGTTCCGGGCGTGGTGATTGACTATGCCCATACTCCTGATGCGTTACACAATGCGCTCACAGCGCTGCGCGCCCATTTAAGCAAGGCGGGCAAGCTGTGGTGTGTGTTTGGCTGTGGCGGTGAGCGCGACACAGGCAAGCGCGCAGAAATGGCAAAAGCGGCGGAGGCTCTGGCGGATGTGGTCGTGGTGACTGACGATAATCCACGGGGCGAGTCAGCAGCGCAGATTCGTCAGCACATTATTGCCGGGCTCGCCTCAACGGCAACACTGCTCGAAATAGCGGACCGTCGTCACGCGATCAGTCAAGTAATTCAGCAGGCAGCTCAAAACGATGTGATTCTGGTCGCAGGGAAAGGCCACGAGGCCTACCAGGAGATCAACGGCGTCCGCCACGCTTATAACGATGAAGATGAAGTCATGAAGGCGTTTGCATTGCGGGGTAGTGCACAATGAACTGGACACTGGCCGATGCCGCCAGAGTGCTGGGAATTATGGTGCCCGCCAGCGATGCATCGCGCGCATTTACCTCCATTGTGACGGACACTCGGCAGATTGTGCCTGGCTGCTTATTCATCGCGCTTAAAGGGCCGCGGTTTGATGGTCATGATTTTATCGAACAGGCCCGCGACAAAGGCGCGGCGGCGGCACTGGTTGAGTCCGCTGTTGAAAGTCCACTGACTCAGTTGGTATGCCCTGATACACGCCTGGGGCTTGGGCTTTTAGCGGGCGCGTGGCGCCGTCAGTGCGCTATCCCATTAGTCGGTATCACGGGAAATAGTGGCAAAACGACGGTGAAGGAGATGACGGCTGCGCTGTTATCGCCGTTGGGTAACGTGTTGGCCACCAAAGCCAATCTTAATAACGATATTGGCGTACCCCTCACGCTTTTACGCTTAGCGCCCGAGCATCAAGCAGGCGTGATTGAGTTAGGCGCAAATCACTTGGGTGAAATCGCCTGGTCCAGTCGATTAACCGTACCGGGTGTGGCGGTGATTACCAACGTAACGGGCGCGCATGTTGGCGAGTTTGGAGGCATGGGTCATATTGCCCAAGCCAAAAGCGAGCTGCTGAACGGTCTAAGTGAGCAGGGCATTGCGGTGCTCAATCGCGATGATCGTTACTACCCCTTTTGGGCTGCCTGTGCGTCGCCGCGCCGTGTGATCAGTTTTGGGTTTGATAGTGCCGCGGATGTTCATGCCTCGGCGCTTTCCTGTGACTCTCAGGGGCGGTATGCTTTCACGCTTGTTCAACATGGCAAACCGCTGGGCGATGTGCAGCTTGCCATGCCAGGTAAGCACAACGTGAGCAATGCGCTGGCCGCGGCTGCGGCCGCATTAGCGATAGGCGTAACGCCCACGGATGTGATTGAAGGTCTGCGGACCCTGCGCGCATTGAAAGGAAGGCTAAGTATCGTTTCGGGACTTAATGGTGCCACGCTGTTAGACGATACGTATAATGCCAACCCTGGGGCGGTCAAAGCCGCTATGGAGACGTTAATGCGTTTCCCCGCGCCGCGTTGGTGCGCACTGGGCGCCATGGGTGAGCTGGGAGACGAAACGGAAAAACTGCATGCTGAGATGGGCCGCTACGCGGCTGAGCTTGGCATCGACGGGCTGTTGACGTTGGGTGATAACGCGCGTCCAGCTTGTGACGCCTTCGGTCGCGGGCAGCATTTTGACGACCACGAGACGCTAGTGCGTCATGTCATTAATACTTTGCCGCCCAATGCCACGTTGTTGGTTAAAGGGTCGCGTAGCGCCGGTATGGAAAAGATCATTACTGCGCTGTGCTCGGATGAAATAAGGTAAACGCCGTTCATGTTACTTTACTTGGCGAATTTTTTAGCTCAGTACTATACGGGCTTTCAGGTTTTTAACTATCTCACCCTGCGCGTCATTCTTGCCGCGTTAACGTCATTAATGCTTTGCCTTTGGCTAGGGCCGTGGGTTATTCGCCGGCTTGTGGAAGGCCAGATAGGCCAGGCCGTGCGTGATGATGGCCCGCAGTCACATCTATCAAAAGCGGGCACCCCTACTATGGGAGGGGTGATGATCCTGCTGGCCATCGGCATCAGCACCATCATATGGGGTGATTTAACCAACCGCTACGTGTGGGTGGTATTGGCCGTTACGCTGGGCTTTGGTGCGATAGGCTGGGTCGATGATTACCGGAAAGTGGTAGAAAAGAACCCGCGAGGCCTGCCGGCACGCTGGAAATACTTTTGGCAGTCGGTGGTAGGCCTTGGCGCTGCGTTAGTGCTGTTTTTCACCGCAACCACGCCCGTTGAAACCAGCTTGTTGGTGCCGCTGTTTAAAGACGTCGCACTGCCGCTTGGCGTGTTCTATATCGTATTAACCTACCTGGTGATTGTGGGTAGCTCTAACGCCGTGAATTTAACCGACGGGCTGGATGGCTTGGCCATTATGCCAACCGTGCTGGTAGCGATGGGATTGTCGGTGTTTGCCTACGCTAGCGGTAATGCAGTGTTCGCTAACTACTTGCATATCCCGTTTATAAACGGCACCGGTGAGCTGGCTATTTTCTGCGCCACGATTGCAGGTGCGGGTCTCGGCTTTTTATGGTTTAACACGTACCCCGCCCAGGTGTTTATGGGAGATGTAGGTGCGCTTGCCCTGGGGGCGGCGCTTGGGGTTGTGGCGGTCATCGTTCGCCAGGAGATCGTCCTGTTTATTATGGGCGGTATCTTTGTAGTGGAGACGTTGTCGGTGATCCTGCAAGTCGGGTCTTACAAACTGACGGGGCGGCGTATTTTCCGTATGGCGCCGCTGCATCACCACTTCGAGTTAAAAGGTTGGCCTGAGCCACGCGTTATTGTGCGCTTCTGGATCATTACCGTTGTGCTGGTGCTGCTGGGCCTCGCGACGCTCAAGGTTCGTTAATCGGTAGCGTTATCGCCTTAAGCGTAAACCGCAAAGGAGCCAGAGATGGTGCGAGTACCCAAGGGTGTCACAGTGGTCGTTGGCTTAGGCCTTTCAGGCCGAGCAATATGCCGCCACCTGGCACGCACGCATACGCCGTTTATGGTCGTCGATACGCGCAGCGAGCCGCCGGGGCTTGACGCTTTTTATGCAGCCCATCCAAACGTTGACGTCATCTGCGGCCCTCTGACGTCGCTCGATTTTACGGACGCTTATGAAGTAGTGCTTAGCCCAGGCGTTGGCCCCGATTCGCCGGGTCTTGAAAGCCTGGCTGGGCGCGTTAACCCGTATACTGGCGAGCCTGTGCTGATTGGTGAAACGGCGCTGTTTGTTCGCGGGACCCAGGTCCCCATTGCGGCTATCACGGGCTCAAACGCGAAATCCACGGTGACCACTCTACTGGGTGAGATGGCCAGGGCGGCTGGTTTGCGAGTGGCGGTTGGCGGCAACCTGGGAACGCCCGCGCTGGATTTATTGGCCGAGCAGCCGGATGCAGAGCTGTATGTTCTTGAGCTTTCCAGTTTTCAGCTTGAAACCACGCCTGTCTTGGGTGCAAAAGTCGCGGCTTTCTTGAATCTGAGCGAAGATCATTTGGATAGGCATGGTGATATGTCGGTCTATCGTTTGGCAAAACAACGTATTTTTAACGGTGCGGAGTATGCGGTTGTCAATCAGGACGACCCCCTGACCTGGCCTTTTCAAGAAGGACCAGGCATTGCCAGCTTTTCAGCGAACCCGCCCACAGACAGCAACTGGGGGCTGGTATGGCAAGGGGCCGAGCTTATGCTCATGCAGGGGCAGACGTCATGGGTTTCGGCGAGTGAATTGAAGATGGCTGGCCAGCACAACTATACGAATGCATTAGCAGCACTGGCAATGGGGCAGGCGTTGGCGCTTGATGCATTTTCCATGGTAGAAGCCTTAAAAGCCTTTACGGGGTTGCCTCACCGGAGCGAAACAGTAGCCTGTATTAATGGGGTGACGTGGATAAACGACTCGAAGGGCACCAATGTTGGGGCAACATTAGCCGCCATTGAAGGGTTGGGCGCCACGTTAACGGGCCGCTTGATTTGGTTGGCGGGTGGTGTAGGTAAAGGCGCTGACTTTTCGCCGTTAGCGGTGCCGTTGGCGCGCTGCGCGCGGTTGGCACTGCTATTTGGTGCTGATAGTGATCGAATTTCAGACGCTGTAGCAGTGCATGTGCCGGTCCAGCAGGTAAACGACTTAACGCAGGCAATGGAGGCCGCATTTAGCCAGGCAGAGCCTGGCGACTGTGTGTTGCTGTCACCTGCCTGTGCAAGCCTGGACCAGTTTCCCAACTACCAGGTTCGAGGTGATGCTTTTCGTCGCTGGGTGGAAAGCAGTGCGACGGGAGTACCCTTATGAGCCGATTAAAGCGCTTGCACACTGTATTAACGACGCGAAACTCCCCCTGTGATATCTGGCTCATTGCAGCCGCTGTGGCGCTTGCAGGCATTGGCTGGGTGATGGTCAGCTCGGCCTCAATAGGGCTTCTGGAGAATAGCTTCTACTACTTTCGGCAGCATGGGGTTTTCTTGCTCATTTCAACGCTAGGCTGCTTGTTTATGCTTAGCGTACCCCTTGAAGTATGGCGCCAGAATGCGGCACTGATTTTTTTAATAAGCGTAGCATTGTTGGTAGGCGTGTTGCTGTTTGGTCAGGAAATTAACGGCAGTAAGCGCTGGATATCGCTGCCGGGCCCGCTGCCTAGTCTTCAAGTATCTGAGCTTGGTAAAATAGGCCTTATCTTTTACATGGCGATGTTTATGTCGCGTTTTACCTATGATTTACGCCGCCGTGTTTTTACCATGTGGCGTCCCATTGCGGTGTTGGCGCTACCAGCAGGATTGCTGTTTTTAGCGCCCGACTTTGGCGGCATGGTGGTCTACACCACGTGTGTCATTGGCATGTTAATGATGAGTGGTGCATCGCTCGTGTTACTTATTGGCAGCGGTACTGTTTTGGGATTTGGTGCGGTCATGATGGTGGCGCTGGAGCCTTACCGTCTGGCGCGTTGGACCAGTTTTTTGGATCCGTGGGCAGACCAGTTCGCAACCGGCTATCAGTTGACCCAAGCGCTGATTGCCTTTGGTCGTGGGCATGTTACAGGCACCGGGTTAGGAAATAGTGTCCAGAAACTGCACTATTTACCCGAGGCGCATACCGATTTTATCTTTGCCGTTATTGCCGAAGAGCTAGGCATGATTGGCGCTATTGCGATTATCCTGCTGTTTACCCTGTTGATTAGTCGCGCCATGTGGATTGGCCGAAAGGCTGAACTTGCGGGCCATCTTTTTGGTGCTTACGTAAGTTACGGTATCTGTTTTGTTATTGCCTCTCAGGCATTTATCAATATGGCGGTAAGCTCGGGGCTGCTGCCCACCAAGGGGCTGACCTTGCCCTTGATAAGTTATGGTGGTTCGAGCTTATTGGTTATTGGCATGATGATTGGTCTGCTTTTGCGGGTTGACGCAGAAACACGACAGCGGCCGAGCCGTGCGCCAACCCCCTATAAACCGCGCCATGAACCGCGGTTATCGAAATAATTTTCAAGGAGTCGTTTGTGACGGTGAACGCACATCGGCGTGTTTTAATCATGGCAGGAGGAACGGGTGGGCATGTGATCCCCGCGCTTTCCCTTGCGCGTGCGCTTATGGCGCAAAACATTGACGTTGAGTGGTTGGGTAGCCCCAGAGGTATTGAAAATCGACTGGTGCCCGAGGCCGGTATTAAGCTGCATACCATTGCCGTGAGTGGGTTGCGCGGTAATGGTATGGCAGGCTGGCTTAAAGCGCCGGTGAACCTTAGCCGAGCTATTTGGCAAGCACGTGATGTCATAAAAAGCTTTAAGCCGCAGTTGGTGGTTGGCCTCGGTGGTTTTGCCAGTGGTCCGGGCGGGCTTGCTGCGTGGCTATCGGGTATTCCGCTGGTCGTTCATGAGCAAAATGCAGTTGCCGGCTTAACCAACCGCGTGCTTTCCCGCCTAGCGACGCGCAGCTATGCTGCCTTTTCTGAAGCGTTCGGTACGCGGGCAGACGTCATTGGCAACCCCGTGCGTGAAGATATAGCGACACTTGGCCAAGTGCCGCGTACGGTCGAGGCATTACAGGGGCGTCCGCTGCGCTTGTTAGTGGTGGGGGGATCATTAGGTGCTGTGGCATTAAATGAACGCTTGCCCCAAGCGATTGCTGCGCTACCACCCGGTAAGCGCCCGGAAATACGCCACCAGGCCGGGAAGTCGCGGGACGCTCAAACGGCACAAGGGTACGCCGAACATGGCATACAGGCCGATGTTTCCCCGTTTATTGATGATATGGCCGCAGCGTATGATTGGGCTGATTTGGTGGTTTGTCGAGCGGGGGCGTTAACGGTTGCAGAGCTGGCGGCTGCGGCAAAGCCCTCGCTTCTTGTTCCGTTTCCTTTTGCGGTCGATGATCACCAGCGAGTCAATGCCAATGTGCTGGTTAATGCGGGTGCTGCGCTATGCGTTGTGCAGTCCGCGCTGACGCCTGAGCGCTTAACGCACTATTTAAATGACCTGTTAGAGCCCGCTACGCTGGCGCTGATGGCTTCCCGTGCACGCCAGGCCGCGCACCTGGATGCCACAGAGCGATTAGCCGAAGGATGCCTGGCGATACTACACAAAGGAGAAAACGTGTGACCGACTCAGTAACCCCATCGTCGCTGCAACGCATAAGCTCAAGCGGCCCGGGTATGCGCCGTATTCAGCATATTCATTTCGTCGGTATCGGTGGCGCGGGCATGTGTGGTATTGCCGAAGTATTGGCCAATCAAGGTTACAGCGTCAGTGGCAGCGATATGAAAGCCTCTTCGGTTATTGAGCGGCTTCGCATGTGTGGTGTTCGGGTTGAGATTGGCCATGCCGAGGAGAATGTCGAAGGGGCCGACGTTGTGGTTGTTTCAAGCGCCGTTGATACGACCAACCCTGAAATTCGCTGGGCACATGAGCACCGTGTCCCCGTGGTGCGTCGTGCCGAGATGCTGGCAGAGTTAATGCGATTTCGTCACGGCATTGCGGTTGCCGGTACCCATGGAAAAACAACCACGACCAGCTTAACGGCGACGCTGTTAGCCGAAGGCGGCCTGGACCCGACCTTTGTCATCGGCGGGAAGTTGACCAGTGCCGGTACCAATGCGCGCTTGGGTGAAGGGGATTATCTGGTTGCAGAGGCTGATGAGTCTGACGCTTCATTCCTGCATTTGCAGCCAATGGTGTCGATAGTTACCAATATTGATGCTGACCATATGAGCACCTATGGTGGCGATTTCGAACGGTTAAAAGATACCTTTATCGAATTTCTACACAACCTGCCGTTCTACGGGTTGGCTATATTGTGTATCGATGACCCGCATGTACGGGCACTGCGAACTCAGATTAAGCGCCAATTCGTTACCTACGGTTTTGAAGAAGATGCCGATTATCGGATTACCGATTTTGTGCAGCAAAGTGGTGAAGTTTCCTTTACGGCTTTGCGGCCTGGCCAGGCTGCGCCCTTAAACGTGCGGCTTGCCATGCCTGGTCAGCACAATGCGCTTAATGCGATGGCAGCGATTGTTGTTGCTACGGATGCAGGCGTGAGTGACGAGGCGATTCTGCGTGGTCTGGCGGGGTTTGCTGGGGTAGGGCGGCGCTTTCAAGTGCATGGCCATTTCCCTGCGCCTAAAGCGCCCGGCAAGATTATGTTAGTGGATGATTATGGCCATCATCCGCGCGAAGTGGATATGGTCATCAGAGCAGTCCGCGCTGGCTGGCCTGAGCGTCGTTTAGTGATGCTTTATCAGCCCCACCGCTACAGCCGGACCCGGGATCTCTATGAAGATTTCGTTCGAGTATTGTCCCAGGTAGATACGCTGGTGCTTTTAGACGTATACAGCGCGGGCGAGGCGGTTATCCCTGGCGCTGAAGGGCGCACGCTTGCAGGTTCGATTCGTCAGCGCGGTGAGGTAGACCCGCTTTTTGTTGAACATAAGCAGGAGCTGCCAGCGCTATTGGCCAATGTACTGAGACCCGATGACATTCTAATTACTCAGGGGGCGGGCGACGTAGGTGGTATCTCGCTCAGCTTGGCCAAGGCGAAGCTGCAAATGAGTGAGGTGGAGCTGTGAGCCTGAAAGACGTCAATATTGATTGCTCACGTGTGGTGGTGGTTTACGGCGGCTCTTCTGCTGAGCGTGAGGTTTCCCTTAAAAGTGGTGCCGCTGTACTCGAGGCGCTAAAACGCCAAAAGATTAACGCAGAAGGCTATGACTTACGCGATAAGGGGTTAGCCGGACTTGAGGCGATGGCGCCATCGGCGATATTTGTCGCCCTGCATGGTCGTGGTGGTGAAGACGGTACGCTGCAGGGCGCGCTTGAACTCCTGGGTATTCCCTATACCGGTAGTGGCGTTATGGCGTCAGCACTGGGAATGGATAAGCAGCGCACCAAGCAGGTTTGGCAAGCCATTGGGCTGCCCACGCCGGAAAGCATTATGTTAACGGCTGATGCAGACTGGGCCGGAGTAGTCGCCAAGCTTGGGTTGCCGATGATGGTTAAGCCAGTACATGAAGGCTCCACGCTTGGGATCAGTATAGTTAAAAGCCAGGAGGCGCTTGAGGCCGCCTATCGCGAAGCGGCACAATTTGATGCCCGAGTGATGGCCGAGCGCTTTGTGGTCGGTGAAGAGTACACGGTGGCGCTGTTGGATGAGCGTGTATTGCCCGCTATTCGGGTCGAAGTGCCTGGCGGATTCTATGACTATGAAGCCAAATACGTTTCCAATACGACCCAGTACCATCTTCCTTGTGGGCTTACCGCAGAAGAGGAAGCGCAGCTGGCAACGCTGTGCCAGCACGCGTTTGCGGCCATTGGTTGTGAAGGCTGGGGGCGTGTGGACGTGATGCGGGATGCCAATGGCCAGTTCTGGCTATTGGAAGTTAATACCGTGCCTGGCATGACCGATCACAGTTTGGTGCCTCAAGCCGCTGCCTATGCGGGCATCGAATTTGATGACCTGGTGGTGCAGATACTCCACTCTGCCGGAAAGCAGAACGCATCATGATGAGGCCTTATGAAAAGGCGTAATGCCTGGTTTGGTATCCTGCTTCTGGCGTTACTGTTAGTGGCAGGAGGGCGCGCGCTATGGCTATGGCTGGATCGGCCCATCGAGCGTGTTTCCATCCGTGGGGAGTGGGATTACGTAAGCGCAGATTACCTACGCACTCAGCTTGCCCCTTTGGTTCAAGGTGCCACTTGGTTATCGGCTGATTTAGGTGTGCTGCGTAACCGGGCCCTGGAGATTGGCTGGCTTAAAGAAGTGCGTATTTCTCGTGAGTGGCCGAATGCGCTGGTGTTTGAACTGGCGGAACAAGTGCCCGTTGCGCGCTGGAATGATGACTTTTTGCTTAACCCGAAAGGCGAGCCCTTTGCTTTTGCACCTCTGGCGGTGCCTTCAGGTCTTCCTGATCTTGCGGGCCCCAGCGGAAGCAGTGAAGAGGTGCTAAATTACTATCATCGTCTAACACCTTATTTCGCAAACTTGTCGTTGGCACTTACTCAGTTTCGATTAGAACCGCGCGGTGCATGGCGTGTACAGCTAAGTAACGGTACCTGGATTATGCTGGGCCGGCGCGAGCATGAAGTGCGTTTGGCACGCTTAGCGGCCTCCTGGCAGCGCGAGTTATCAAGGTATAGTGAGCATATTCGTTATATTGATCTGCGCTATCCTAACGGTGTCGCTGTTGCCTGGCATGGTCAGAGCGATTTTGAGGCATCAGAAGACTAACTCAAGTTTTAATTAACGCGCTTTAGCCATGATAAGTCGCCGTCAGCGCGTAAAAACGCATTAATGGGGTTTAAATTACACTTCAAGCCCATTATTGTGGGCTTGGGCTGGTCGTATTATGCCAATTGTTTCTATACTATGGGATATCGGTGATTTTGTAGATTTAAACTTCACATCAGCGTACTGCGCTATTGAGCTATCAGCGCTTACCGGTTGCAAGTTATAATAGGCAAAGAATAAGTTGGTTTAAGTATCCCTATTTATTTTAATTTTAAAAAGTTTACAAGGAGAATTCCCGACTCATGGCAGGCTCACCCAATGCATCGAATATGGTGGTCGGGCTGGACATTGGAACGTCCAAGGTCGTCGCAATTGTCGGTCAACCTACCGATGATGGCGGCATTGAAATTGCTGGTATCGGCTCGCATCCGTCACGGGGTATGAAGCGAGGCGTTGTCATTAATATTGAATCAACCGTTCAATCTATTCAGCGCGCTGTGGAAGAAGCCGAGCTTATGGCTGGTTGCGATATTCACTCGGTATATGTGGGCATTGCGGGTAGTCATATTAGCTCGATGAATTCAGATGGCGTGGTCGCTATTAAAGAGCGTGAAGTTACTCCTTCTGATATTGATCGCGTTATTGATTCAGCGAGGGCAAGGGCGGTTTCAGAAGGTCAGCGCGTTTTACATGTACTGCCCCAGGAATTTGCAATTGATGCACAAGGCGGTATTCGCGAGCCCTTGGGCATGTCCGGTGTACGTTTAGAAGCGCAAGTTCATCTGGTAACGGCAGCACTCAACGCGGTACAGAATATTGAGAAATGTGTTCGACGCTGTGGTTTGGACGTCGACTCAATTATCCTGGAGCAGCTGGCATCCAGCATGGCAGTGTTGACCGAAGACGAGCGTGAATTAGGCGTTTGCATGGTGGATATCGGCGGTGGAACCACTGATATGGCCATCTTTACTGAAGGTGCCATTCGACATACGGCCGTTATACCAATTGCTGGTGATCAGGTCACCAACGATATTGCCATGGCGCTACGTACACCGACGCAGCACGCAGAAGAGATCAAGGTTAAATACGCTTGTGCCTTAACGCAATTGGCTGCAAGCGATGAAATGATTAAGGTTCCTAGTGTGGGTGATCGTCCGTCACGCGACTTGTCGCGTCAGGCGCTCGCAGAAGTGGTCGAACCACGCTATGAAGAGCTATTTACACTGGTTAGAGACGAATTACGTCGCAGTGGCTATGAAGACATGGTTGCCGCTGGTGTTGTGCTCACTGGTGGCACCTCACGTATGGAAGGGGTCGGCGAACTGGCGGAAGAGATATTCCACATGCCGGTTCGTATTGCTTGTCCGCAAAACGTTAAAGGTTTAGCGGATGTCGTGAGAAACCCCATTTATGCGACAGGTGTCGGCTTATTGCACTATGCACTGCAAGAAGCGCGGCATGGGCAGGGTCTAGAAAGCCACGGGGGAGTCATTGCACCTCATAAAGGTCGCAACGAGCTCTCTCGACGTGATATCAAGGAAGACCATTCGGCGCTGGCCAGAATCAAGGGCTGGTTCAAAGGAAATTTCTGACAGGGCCGCAAGCGCGGTTCAGGAGACGGGGCTTATGTTTGAATTGGTAGATAACGCACCCTCAAGTAGTGCGGTCATAAAAGTAGTCGGTGTTGGTGGCGGCGGCGGCAATGCCGTCAATCACATGGTTGAAAGTAACATTGAAGGCGTTGAATTTATTTGCGCCAATACCGATGCCCAGGCGCTTAAACGCGTATCCGCAAAAACAGTATTACAGCTAGGTGGTGAAATCACCAAGGGGCTCGGTGCTGGCGCCAACCCTGAGGTAGGTCGTCAGGCCGCGATGGAAGATCGTGACCGAATCGCTGAGCTGCTTGAAGGCGCCGATATGGTCTTTATTACCGCTGGTATGGGCGGTGGTACAGGCACCGGCGGCGCGCCAGTGGTTGCGCAAGTTGCCAAAGAACTGGGTATTTTAACGGTAGCTGTCGTTACGCGGCCTTTCCCGTTTGAAGGCCCCAAGCGTATGCGCGCTGCCGAAGAGGGAATGAAAGAGCTCTCTCAGCATGTTGATTCGCTGATCACCATACCCAACGAAAAGCTTTTATCCGTACTGGGTAAAAGCGCGACGCTGTTAACTGCGTTTAGCGCTGCTAATGATGTATTGCTTGGCGCTGTTCAAGGTATTGCCGAGCTGATCACAAGCCCTGGTATTATCAACGTCGACTTTGCTGATGTGCGTACTGTTATGTCTGAAATGGGCATGGCAATGATGGGTACGGGCGGAGCTACCGGCGAGAACCGCGCCCGTGAAGCAGCCGAAAAAGCTATCCGTAGCCCGCTTCTGGAAGATATCGATCTGCATGGCGCGCGAGGCATTCTGGTCAATATTACGGCAGGCCCGGATCTGTCGATTGGCGAGTTCAACGATGTAGGTGCCACCGTTCAAGAGTTTGCTTCACAAGAAGCGACCATTGTCGTGGGAACTTCCATCGATATGGAAATGTCTGATGAGCTGCGTGTTACTGTTGTTGCTGCTGGATTAGATGGCGCGAAAGCTGCCAAAGCGACGACACGTGAACCTGCACGTCGCTCTTCTGCTGACTCTTCTGATTACCGTAAGCTACAGCAGCCTACCGTAATGCGTCAGCAAGCAACTGCCCGTGCAGAGGCGCCTGAACACGCGCCCAAACCGCGTCCGGAAAAGAGTCGCTCAGCCGATGCTGACGACTATCTGGACATACCTGCTTTCTTGCGCCGTCAGGCCGATTGATTGTTTCTATAGGTTTACCGGGCCAGCAAACGAGTGTTTTATTGGTTAAAACGCTCGTTTGCTGTTAAAGTGAACGCTGTTTGATAACTTTCCTTCCCCTACGGTACTACCGTCATTAGAGTTCGACCACTGCCCATGATCAGACAACGCACCCTACAAAACGTCATCCGCGCCACTGGAGTGGGTCTGCACTCCGGCAAAAAAGTCCACATGGCTTTGCGTCCGGCGCCGACAAACACCGGGATTGTGTTTGTTAGAACCGATCTGGAGCCTGTGGTACATATACCCGCACGCGCAGAGTTAGTGGAAGACACAACACTTTGCACTGCACTTTCACTCGAAGGTGTGAAAGTGGCAACGGTTGAGCATTTGATGTCAGCGTTTGCAGGACTAGGCATCGATAATGCTTACGTTGACCTAAGTGCTCCCGAAGTACCGATTATGGACGGTAGTGCCAGCCCGTTTGTGTTTTTAATCCAATCGGCGGGTATTCTTGAGCAGGATGCAGCAAAGAAATTTATACGTATCAAGCGTCGCGTCGCGGTTAAAGATGGCGATAAAGAAGCCGTTTTCCTTCCGCACCAAGGGTTCAAGGTCTCGTTCGCCATTGACTTCGACCACCCGGTTTTCGAACAGCAGAAACAAACCGCGCTTATCGACTTTTCGACGACCTCTTTTGTGAAAGAAGTTTCTCGGGCGCGCACCTTTGGGTTTATGAAGGATTTGGAGTTTTTGCGCTCTAATAACCTGGCCCTGGGGGGAAGCCTGGATAATGCGATCGTGGTTGATGATTATCGCATCGTCAATGAAGGCGGTTTGCGTTACGAAGATGAATTCGTCAAGCACAAGGTGCTGGATGCGATCGGCGATTTGTATCAGTTAGGCTACAGCCTGATTGGTGAGTTTCACGGTACAAAATCTGGCCATGCGCTGAATAACCAGCTTTGCCGCGAATTGATGGCACAGCCTGATGCTTATGAAATCGTGACGTTTGAAGATGAAAAAGCCGTTGCGCCTATTTCGTACGCAGCGCCTGCAATGGCCTAACTGCCAAGCAGGAGTGTCAGATATTAGCTATGACGCGCTATCCAGGTTCCACCTTTGGTAGTCAAGCTCGATAACTGGACTTGATGAAAAAAAGCACCGCTCAGGCGGTGCTTTTGCGTTTCTGGCATTTGAGAAGTGCGCAATGTGCGCGGCGCTTATTTTGGTGCGTGAGACGCAAGGCGCTCTAGCGCTTTACGTAGCGCAGGATTGTGCGTGTCGCTTGCGCACTCGCTGAGCGTTTTTCCCGCACTGGCGGATAAGTGTCGGGTATTACGCAAAGGCGCCTCAACTGGGCGGACGGGGCGTACTTTAAAGGTAAAGCCGTTCACAGCCTCAAAGCCTGGCAGTTGATGTAGCAGCGTCAACAGCCGCTGCTGTTCAAAGCGCAACCATGTCAGCCAGCTTGCCTGCCCACTGATCAGGGTTAAGCGCCCATCGCGAAAGCCGCCGACAAAGATATGTGGGCGCATCTCTTCTGGCAGGTGGGCTCTTAAATGACACTGGGCCTGATCTATCAAGCGAGACTGGCGCATTAATTGGCCAATATCCCCTGACTTGTTTAGCAGACGGGCGATGGGCTGTGCGCGAGAACGCTTAACCTTTATACTCATACGCTTGAATCCTGGGGTAACCCCTCAATATATAACCAAGTAGCGGCATCTACACGGATGCATTACTTATTTGCAGAGCCTAACACGCTCAGGAGCCAATCCACAGCATGTCCTCCACGCTTAACACCTTTTCTGCTTTGCCGCGACGTAACCGTCGCTATGGCTTGGCGCGTTGGTGGCTGGCGGGGCTCCTGGTAAGCTGCTTGTTGCCCAATAGTTTAGTGCCTTTTGATGCCATGCGGGGGGCTGAGCGTAACGTCTGCGTGTGTTTGTGGGTGCCGGCTATTTTACGTGCTCAATCGCATTGGATCGCCAAAAGGCGACGCGCATTGCGCGGTTGGCAGCAGCGATTTAAACGTATCGCGGTGCAGCGCCACTTTTTACCTGTTTATGTCTTTATAAAGCGCCGGGTAGCCGCACACGATGTGCTTACCCAGCGCGGTCCGCCCGCTTAACTCACGGTTTTCTACAACGTACTTTACTTGCCTTATACGGAACAGGGCGAAACCCATTGGTTCGCTCAAGATGATTTGGAAATTTCATGATTAATAATTTGTTACGCAAGGTTGTTGGCTCCAAGAACGACCGTGAAGTAAAGCGCATGCACAAAAACGTTCGCAGTGTGAACGTGCTCGAAGCTGAGCTTGAAGGATTAAGCGATGCTGAATTACAAGGTAAGACAGCGGAGCTGCGTTTGCGCCTGGAAAATGGCGAGGCGCTGGATAGTTTGTTGCCTTCTGCGTTTGCGATTGTGCGAGAGGCCAGCAAGCGCGTCATGGGTATGCGGCATTTTGATGTACAGATGGTGGGGGGCATGACCCTGCACCGTGGTCGTATTGCTGAAATGAAAACCGGCGAAGGTAAAACGCTGGTAGCAACACTGGCCGTTTATCTCAATGCGCTGCCTGCAAAGGGCGTACACGTTGTTACCGTCAATGACTACCTTGCCCGCCGTGATGCCGAGTGGATGCGCCCGCTGTATGAGTTTTTAGGGCTTTCTGTTGGGGTTATCTTTTCCGGTCAAACCGGGGAGGAGAAACGCCATGCATATCGGTGTGATATTACCTACGGTACCAATAACGAATTTGGCTTTGACTACCTGCGCGACAACATGGCGTTCTCTTTGGAGGATAAGGTGCAGCGTGGCCTGCACTATGCCATTGTCGATGAGGTGGACTCTATCCTGATTGATGAGGCGCGTACGCCGTTGATCATATCAGGTGCGGTGGATGAAAATACCAATCTTTATAACGTCGTTAATCAGCTTGCCCAGCAGTTGGAAGAGGGTGAGGTCTCGGAAGATGACGACCAGCCTGCAACCGGCGATTTTGTGCTGGAGGAGAAGCAAAAGCAGGTTGAGCTGACCGAGCAGGGGCATAACAGGGTTGAAGAGCTGATGCAGGCGGAAGGCCTTCTTAAAGAGGGTGAATCGCTTTACGCCGCTCAAAACCTGAATTTACTTCAGCACATGCATTCTGCGCTCCGGGCACGGCATCTCTACAATAAGGATGTTGATTACATCGTAGTGGAAGACCAGGTGGTCATCGTTGATGAGCATACTGGACGGACGATGCCTGGCCGCCGTTGGTCGGAAGGGCTTCACCAGGCTGTTGAAGCCAAGGAAGGGGTCACCGTTCAGCGCGAGAGCCAGACGCTGGCATCCACCACCTTCCAGAACTATTTCCGCTTGTATGAAAAACTGGCAGGCATGACCGGCACTGCTGATACGGAAGCCTTTGAGTTCCGTCAGATTTATGGGCTTGATGTTATCGTCATTCCCACCAATCGCCCGTTAGCCCGTAAAGACCTTAACGACCTGGTCTACCTTAGCTCCGAGGAGAAGTACGAGGCGATTATTAAGGACGTTCAGGCCGAAACAGAGGCAGGCCGCCCGGTGTTGGTAGGTACGGCGTCCATCGAGACGTCTGAGTACCTGGCGCACTTAATGCGCGAAGCGGGGCTGAAGTTCAATGTCCTGAATGCCAAGCAGCACCAGAGTGAAGCTGAGATTATTGCTCAGGCAGGGCGTCCTGGCGCGATCACTATTGCCACCAACATGGCCGGTCGAGGTACCGATATTATGTTGGGGGGCAACTGGGAGGCTGACGTTGCCAAGCTGCAAAACCCAAGTCAGGCGCAGATTGATGCATTAAAAGCCGAGTGGAAGCAGCGTCACGATGGTGTGCTGGAAGCCGGTGGCCTGCACGTTATTGGTTCGGAACGCCATGAGTCTCGGCGCATTGATAACCAGTTGCGTGGGCGTTCTGGCCGTCAGGGCGATCCAGGTTCAACGCGGTTCTTCCTGTCGTTGGAAGATAGTCTGATGCGGCTATTTGGTTCTGACCGCGTTAAGCGTCTCATGCAGGCATTGGGCCTGGAGCGCGGCGAAGCCATTGAGCACAAAATGGTATCTAACGCCGTTGAGCGTGCCCAGAAAAAAGTGGAAGGGCGTAACTTCGATATTCGTAAGCAGTTGCTTGAATATGATGACGTGGCAAACGACCAACGCCGGGTTATTTACGAGCAGCGCAATGAGGTTCTGGCCTCTGATGACATTTCAGAAGCTGTCGTGGGTATTCGTGAAGAAGTCATGGAAGACACTATTAACGACTTCGTTCCGCCGCAGAGTTTAGCCGAGCAGTGGGATCTGGCTGGGCTTGAAATGCACCTTAAGACAGAATTCAACCTGGATGCCCCGGTGGTCCAGTGGGCCGCTGATGATGAGCGCTTTAGCGAAGAGAAGCTGCGTGAGCGTCTGCAAGACATGCACCGTGACGCTTATGCGGCCAAGGTGGATGCCGCAGGCGCGACCCTGATTCGTCGTTTTGAGAAGCAGGTCATGCTTCAGGTTCTGGATACGCGTTGGAAAGAGCACTTGCAGTCCATGGATCACCTGCGTCGGGGCATCCATTTACGCGGCTACGCACAAAAGAACCCCAAGCAAGAGTACAAGCGTGAATCGTTTGAATTGTTCCAGCACCTGCTGACCAATATTAAAGCGGATGTCACCCGTATTCTGAGCCATGTTCAGGTACGTCAGCCTGAAGAAGTTGATGCGCTGGAGCAAAAGCGGCGTGAAGAGCTGGCCCGCGAAAAAGCCGCGGCCGCGAATCGTCACGATGATGCTTCTTCCAGTGAAAGCGGATTAAGCGGTGAAAACAGTGATGTAGAAAGCACTGAACAGGACGCACGCCCTGTCCGTCGCGAAGGGCCGAAAGTTGGCCGAAACGACCCGTGTGTGTGTGGTTCAGGTAAGAAGTACAAGCAGTGCTGCGGCAAATTAAGCTAATCAGAAGCGGTCTGGATTTAGGTAGAGGAGACGATCATGGCGGTGGGAAATAGTCCCTTTCCGGTGATGCCCCCCTTGGCTGGGGTGCGCTTGGGAAGTGCAATGGCGGGTATTAAAAAGCCGGGTCGTCGTGACATGGTAGTTATTGAGCTACCCGCCTCGGCAACCGTGTCTGGTGTGTTCACGCGAAATGCCTTCTGCGCTGCCCCGGTGTCGGTTGCCAAGGCGCATATTGAGCGTTGCCGCGAGCAGGGCCAAGCACCGTGTTACTGGCTAATTAATACCGGTAATGCGAATGCGGGCACTGGCAAGCAGGGGCTTCATGATGCCTACGCCAGCTGTAAAGCGGTAGCAGAGCAAGCTGGCGTTGCCGAGCATCAGGTACTGCCTTTCTCAACGGGGGTTATAGGTGAACCACTTCCCATGGAGCGCCTTTTAGCCGGTATCACGCCAGCGCTTGCGTCAGGTGCTGACAATAGTCAGGCGTGGCAAAATGCCGGTGAAGGGATTTTAACCACCGACACCCGAGCCAAAGGCGCCAGCGTTACCGCGAAGGTTAGTGACGGGTCAGTTACTATCAATGGCATCACTAAAGGCTCAGGTATGATTAAACCCAACATGGCGACCATGTTGGGCTTTGTCGTCACGGATGCTGCTATTGAACAGTCATTGCTGGATCGCTTGTTACGCGAGACGGTGGATGCCTCGTTTAACTGCATTACCGTGGATAGCGACACTTCAACCAATGATGCGTGCATGTTGGCAGCGACAGGCACGGGAGCGGCGATTGAAGACGACGAGGATATCGCTGTCTTCCGTGATGCATTGCAGCAGGTAATGACGAGCTTGGCTCAGGCGATCATCCGTGATGGTGAGGGCGCGACAAAGTTTGTGACGCTCCAGGTTGATGGCGCAGAAAGTCGTCAGGAAGCGCTGGATGTCGCATTTACCGTCGCCCACTCACCTTTAGTGAAAACAGCGCTTTACGCCTCTGATGCTAACTGGGGGCGTATCCTGGCCGCAGTAGGTCGAGCGCCTGTGGCTGATTTTGACGTGGACCGCATTGTCATTGACCTGGCAGATGTTCGCTTGGTTGAAGAAGGTGGTCGTGCGGCTGGGTATACGGAAGCCGCAGGCAGTGCCGTCATGGCGCAAGACGAAATTACGATTCGCATCAGTTTAGGGCGCGGTCAGGAGAGTGCCACCGTATGGACCTCTGATCTTTCCCATGACTATGTGTCGATCAACGCAGACTATCGTAGCTAGTTAGCCAGTCACCGACTGGGTTTGGCAGTCATAAAGGGCTCACGCAGCGAGTAAGCGCCGGCACTGATCCGCCGGTGCGCACACAGTGGATAAAGACGTAATGAATGTAATGGTAAAACGACGAGTTCATGTTGCGGCAGCAGCCATCATTAGTGCCGATCAGAAGCAAGTGCTGATTGCACGTCGGCCCTCGAATGTCGATCAGGGTGGCTTGTGGGAGTTTCCGGGTGGGAAGCTCGCGCCTTATGAAACAGGACTTGAGGGCCTTAAGCGTGAGCTGCACGAAGAGCTTGGTGTTGAGATTGTGCGTGCGCAGCCCTTGATCCGTGTGCATCACGAATATCCTGACAAGCATATTTTGTTAGATGTTTGGCAGGTTCATGAGTTTGCTGGCGAGCCCTTTGGTCGCGAAGGCCAAGCCGTGCGTTGGGTGCCGATGGAGGAGTTGGCTAATTATCCGTTCCCGGCGGCCAACCTGCCGATCCTGCGTGCTGTGATGTTGCCCACTGAATATCTGATTACAAAAGAAGAGGCTGACGAGGCGCGTTTTGATACGCTCCTGGAGCGGGCCTTGAAAGAAGACAACGTTCGCTTGGTGCAGCTGCGTGCCAAGCAGCTTGATGAAGCCGCTTATCTTAAGCGCGCTGAACGCGCCTTGCGCATGTGTCATGAGTATGGCGCCAAGCTTCTACTCAACGGCGAGCCTGCGCTGCTTGAACATGTGGATGCCGATGGTATTCATTTAACCAGCGAGCGCTTGATGCAGCTGGATCGACGTCCGATTGCCGAGCAAAAGTGGCTCTCTGCCTCGACACATGACCAAACTCAGCTCTCCAAAGCGGCGCTGCTGGGGTGTGATTTTGTGACGCTGTCACCGCTTCGCACTACGCCTTCACATCCGGAAGTAGCGCCGATGGGCTGGCATGATTTTCAACAACTGGTTGAGCGTGCCGGAATGCCGGTCTTTGCGCTGGGTGGAATGACACGCTTCGATGCCAATCACGCCCGCGCCGTAGGCGCCCAAGGCATCGCTTCGATTCGCGATTTCTGGAAGTAAGAAGTTTGTTACTACTGACGTAATGGCGTAAGTCAGCGCTGAGGTACGTACAGAAATAGGTGCTAGAAAAAACGCCTGCCAGATGATTTTGGCAGGCGTTTTTCGTCAAAGACCGCTACGTTAAACAGTGGTCTATAGGGCGATAACGCCTAGTCGCGAAAGCGGCGGGTTAGATCGCTATAGGCATCGATACGGCGGTCACGCAGGTAAGGCCAGATACGGCGAGTATTTTCGCAGCGCGCCATATCAATGGTCACAACCAGTTGTTCAGCTTCTTCACCGGCATGGGCAAGTAGCTCGCCCTGAGGCCCACAAATAAAGCTGCCTCCCCAAAACTGAATGCCATCGCCCACGCCTGAATGATCGGTTTCAAACCCCACGCGATTGGCAACAATCACCGGTAAGCCATTGGCGACGCCATGCGAGCGTTGGATTAACGTCCAGGCATCTTTTTGGCGGGTTTGTTCCGCAATATCATCGTTAGGATCCCAGCCAATCGCCGTGGGGTAGAGCAGCAAGTCTGCTCCGGCCAAGGTCATCAGGCGAGCCGCTTCCGGGTACCACTGATCCCAGCACACCAGTACGCCCAAACGGCCAAGCGAAGTATCAATCGGTGTAAAACCTTCTGCACGGCTCGCATCGTGGTCACCAGGGGTGAAGTAAAACTTCTCATAAAAGCCTGGGTCATCAGGGATGTGCATTTTCCGATACTGACCCACCCGGCCTTTATCTCGGTCGTATACCACCGCCGTGTTGTGATAAAGCCCTGGTGCGCGCCGCTCAAACAGCGAGCCGACCAGCACGATATCCAATTCGCGAGCAAGTGCGGCCAGGTGCTGACCGGTCGGACCATCCAGCGGTTCGGCCAGGTCGAACAGGGCCGGATCTTCATACTGGCAGAAGTAGTGGGTAGCATGCAGCTCTTGCAGCATGACAAGCTGAGCGCCACGTTTTACGGCATCACGAATGCCCGCTTCACTGGCTGCCAGGCTCTGCGCTTTATCGGGCCAGGCAAACTGTTGCACTACGCCAACCGTTAGGTCAGAGGTCACCTTGATAGACATCCTGGCTCCTTACTGATGAAAAGAGGTGGTGAGCGTGCCCTTGGGCAACTGCATGGTCAGGCAGTGTAAGCTGCCATGTTGACGAATAACGCTCGAGCACTCAATGGGAATGAGCGCATGGTTGGGGAACGCTTCGGCCAGCGCACTGAGTGCTAACGCATCAGCCGGGTCGCCGTAGGTTGGCACCAGTACTGCTTCATTAATAATCAAAAAGTTGGCATAAGTAGCTGGCAGCCGATGGCCGTCTTCAGGGTCAAAGCATGCTTGTGGCCAAGGCAGCGGGACAAGCTGGTAGGGCTCGCCGTTGCGTTGTCGAAATGCCTTTAACTCTTGTTCCATGGTGTGTAGGGCTGTGTAGTGCGGGTCTTGTGGGTCATCACAGCGCACATAAGCAATGGTCGATGGGTTACAGAATCGCGCCAAAGTATCAACGTGGCTGTCGGTATCATCACCTTCCAGATGCCCATTGGTTAACCAAAGCACCCGGTCGACGCCGAAATCATCGCCTATCAAGGCTTCAACGTCCTGGCGTGTTAAATGCGGGTTGCGATTAGGATTGAGCAAGCAGGCTTCGGTCGTCAGCAGCGTGCCCGCGCCATCGGTTTCGATAGCCCCGCCTTCCAATACCATATCGCGTGAAGCCACTGGGCATGCCCAGACGCCTGCATCGGCTAACGCCTGCGTCAGCCGATTATCGTTGCTGGCAGGGAATTTTCCGCCCCAGCCGGTGAAGGTGTAATCCAACAGTAGCGGCTGGCCTCCATCATCAACAACGCTAATCGGGCCGTGGTCACGCGCCCAGGTATCATCGGTAGGCGCTACGATCAGCAATAGCTTATGAGCAGGCACACCATAGGCATCGAACGTTTTGCGTACGCGGTCACAGGTGGCTTGATCTGGCATGCTGATCACTACCTGCTGGTAACGAACGGTTGCCAGCACGATGCGCTCAAGCGTTGCTTCTATACGCGATAGAAGCGATGCCCAATCGCCATCAGGGCGTGGCCAGGTCAGCTGTAGACCATCCTGGGGGTGCCATTCCGGCAGCAAGCGATATGTCATATTGGCCAAGGTTAGGAAGTCTCTTGGTAACGTTATTTGAAGTAAAGCGCTCACCGATTTAGCCAGCGCAAATGGGCGCAATGTAGGGCGTCGTCGAAGAACTTGCAAGCGTTACGTGGTTTCAGGGAACGGGCCTGGGGTCTGTTACTCTAATGCCCGTTTGCACATGCAGTATGGCTAAAAAAACCGTACCATGAGCGCTTATTAATAAGGAATGACGCCATGCTTGATCGTTTGCCTTTTCTGGTGGGGCTGCGCTACGTGCGCGCCAAACGCCGGAACCACTTTATTTCTTTTATTTCACTAACATCGATGCTGGGCCTAATGCTGGGTGTGGCGGTACTCATCCTGGTGTTATCGGTTATGAATGGTTTTGACCATGAGCTGCGTACCCGGATTCTAGGAATGGTGCCGCACACTAAAATTGAAGCAACCGATGGCCTGGTGGAGTGGGAGGCGCTGGCAGACCGATTGACGCAGCGTGAGCGCGTGACGGGGGCTGCACCGTATGTTGAGCAGCAGGGCATGTTTTCCGCGGGTGGCCGCAACCAGGGAGCCATGGTCAACGGTATTGATCCCGATTGGGAAGACCAGGTCTCGATTATTGGTCAGCATATGCGCCAAGGCACGTTGGCTGAATTAGTGCCAGATGAGTGGAATGTGGTGCTTGGCTCTATGCTTGCTCGCCAGCTGGGGGTGGGTGTAGGTGATCGAGTGACGCTGCTGGTGCCGGAAGCTTCTATCACTCCGGCGGGTGTCTTCCCACGGTTAAAGCGCTTTACCGTTAGCGGTATTTTCAGCGTGGGCGCCGATTTGGACGCCAATCTCGCTTACGCCAATATCGAAGATATGAAAACCCTTGCGCGCCTTGGCGACGCGGTAGGTGGTTTGCGCCTTGAGCTTGATGATCTGTTTATTGCGGGCAGCGAGACCCAGGCCATTGTGAACGATCTGGGACCAGGCTACCGCGGCACCGATTGGACGTACTCGCATGGCAACCTTTTCCAGGCCATTCAGATGGAAAAGCGCATGATTGCACTGCTGCTAACGGTGATCATTGCCGTTGCGGCGTTCAATATTGTTTCTACTCTGGTCATGGTGGTCACCGACAAGCGTGCCGATATCGCTATTTTGCGTACCATTGGTGCTACGCCACGCTCGATCATGGGCATCTTTATCGTACAAGGCATGGCCATTGGTTTGATTGGTATTGCGATTGGCGTTGCTGTGGGCATACTGCTGGCGCTGACAGTATCTGATCTGATCGGTTGGTTTGAAGCGGCCTTTGGGATTAAATTTCTGGATGCAGGCGTTTACTTTATCAGCGATTTGCCGTCCCAGCTTAGGTGGGATGACGTGCGCAATATTGTGTTGGCGGCCTTCGGTCTAACGTTTTTGTCCACGCTGTACCCAGCCTGGCGCGCTGCTCGCGTTCAACCGGCGGATGTTCTGCGCTATGAATAAGGATGCTTCCATGTCTACTACTGGGCCGTTAACGTCTATGCAGTCAACTTCCACGCCGTCCAACGCTACGCCAGCCGCAGCAGGGGGAGCGAACGAGCCGCCTGTTATGTTGGATTGCCAGGAGTTAACGCGGGTATATAGCGAAGGACCACAAGACCTGACCGTGCTTGATAAGCTTGAACTTTCCGTTCGTGCGGGCGAGCGGGTGGCGATAGTGGGTAGCTCTGGGTCGGGTAAAACCACGCTTTTAAACTTGCTGGGCGGTCTGGATCGCCCAAGCGATGGTCGGGTGGTGATCGCTGGTGAGCCACTTTCCAACTTAAACGAAGCGGCCTTGGGGACGTTTCGTAATCGCTACATTGGGTTTGTTTACCAGTTTCACCATTTGCTGGCAGAATTTACCGCCGTTGAGAATGCAGCGTTACCGTTAATTATCCGCGGTCAGTCGAAAAAAACCGCTGAAAAACGCGCTATGCAGATTCTTGAGCGTGTAGGGATGAAGGCGCGGGCTGATCATAAGCCAGGCGAGCTTTCTGGTGGTGAGCGCCAGCGGGTTGCCATTGCGCGTGCCTTGGTAACAGACCCAAGCCTGGTGCTAATGGATGAGCCTACCGGTAACCTGGATCAAACGACGGCAGCCACGATCCTGGCCTTGATGGATGAGTTGGCCAAAGAGAGCGCGTGTGCGTTTGTTATCGTGACGCATGACGTGGGGCTGGCTGCACATCAGGACAGGGTGCTTAAACTGGACGCGGGCAAGTTGGTTGAGCAGCCTCACACACCTTAATCATCGAACTCGGATTCGATACATGCCCGACGCCGCTGCCTATTTAGGCGGCGGCGTTTCCAATTATGAGAGACATGCCAGCGCCAAATAAGGCGAATGCCGATATTGGCGGCCACTGCTAGCACAATAGCCGTAATAAATGAGCCAACAATCAGTGGCGGCACAATATCGTGCATTTGTTCGGCAATCCAGCGCGTTGAAATACGCGTAGGTGCTTCACGTACCGGGGCTCCAAGCATAAATGTGCCAATTCGATAGTTAAAATAAAAAATCAGCGGCATGGTGAGTGGGTTGGTAATCCAGACAAGGCCTACCGAAAGTGCTAAATTACAACGGCTTAGGCGAGCACCCACGGCAGCGACTACCATTTGAAATGGAATCGGTAGCATGGCGCAAAACAAGCCAACGCTAAAGGCGTTGGCAACGCTTCGCCGAGTTAAAAGCCACAGCCCGGGGTCGGCAATTAGCGGTGCTATAAAGCGTAGCGACCGCTGTCGCCGTAGCGTGTCGGGTTTGGGCATGTAGCGCTGCAGGAACCGGCGCGGCATGTCAGGTACTCTTGCCTATTAGTGCACCCTATTATCCATATCGCGTAGCGCTTCGGCTATGCCAAGTAGATGAAGTTCTTAAGCCAAGGAGAGCCGTATGCCGTTTGGCATGGCGATACCGGCAGCGCTAGCGGCACTGTTAGGGGCAGTAATCGCGGGATTAAGCGGTATAACGGGGGCAATGAACCCCTTTGTTGGCGTTAGCTTATTGGGCGTGCTGCTACTGATGGCCTGGCGCGCCAAGGCGGCTTTCTGGCTATTACTGGGTGGCTGGGTAGTGGTTGGCATTCATCAGGAGTGGGGCAGTCGCTTGCCCGAAGGTCTCAACGGCGAAGATGTCGTTGTGGAAGCAAGGGTGCTGAGCGTAACCCCATTGGGTGATGCACAGCGGTTACTGTTAGCGGTAAAAACCTGTGAAGGACCTACCCATCACCCCGCTTGCGATACGCTTAACAAGGTCCGTGTAACGGCGTATAACGCGCCGACTTACTATGCGGGAGAGCAGTGGCGAATGACGCTACGTCTGCGCCCGCCTCGCGGATTTGCCAACCCTGGTACGTTTGATTTTGAACAGTGGCTCTGGCGAGAAGGCATTCATGCAACGGGGTATGTACGCCAGGAGCCAGCGCCGACGCAATTGGCCACGGCTGGGTTTTCTGTACGAAAGCTGGCGCTTGATGTGCTGGAGAGACAACCACTCGGTGAACGAACACGCCGCTGGCTCGCAGCCTTAACGCTGGGGGAGGGCAGCCAGCTAACCCAGGAGGACTGGTCGTTACTCAATGCCACGGGAACGACGCATCTGGTGGTTATTTCAGGCTTGCATGTGGGGCTGGTGGCCGGGTTTGCGCTATTGCTGGCAAAGCTCATCGCACGGCTAACAACGCCTTTGAACTGGCGAATGCGCGTGTGGCCCTGGTGGGTGGCCGCGCTGGTCACCATCGGTTATGCCTATCTGGCCGGTATGGAACCGCCCGCCATGCGCGCCATGGTCATGACGCTGGTAGGGCTGTGGGTGCTCAGTGGTCGACACTCCCCAGCCACTTGGCAGGCCTGGTGGCTGGCACTTGCCGTTATTCTACTGCTTGATCCGCTCTCTTTATGGCGCCCTGGGCTCTGGCTATCGTTTGTGGCTGTTGCCTGGTTGATCATTATTTGGCAAGGGCGCACGCGACCAAAAGGGGTTAAAGGCTGGTGCTGGGCGTTGCTGCGTTCCCAGCTGTTACTGGCCCCACTCATGGCCGCCGCCGTGCTGATCGCATTTGGACGTATGGCGCCGGGCGCGCCCATTATTAATGTAATCGCCGTGCCCTGGGTAAGTTCAATCATGGTGCCGTTGGCGCTGCTGGGCTGGATATTTTCACCGTTGCCGTGGCTGGGTACGGGCATGTGGTGGTTGTTTGAACAAGCACTGTCGGTTTTTTACGTTTTTCTGACCGTTACGTCAGAACGATGGCCGCTGTGGGAACCTGATCATGCGCTAGTGTACCCATTAAGCGGCGCTCTTCTTTTGTTGGCCTTATGCTGGGGGCTGCCTGGCGTGGTGTCCTGGTTGAAAGTGGGGGCTACGTGTCTGGTGGTATCGCTTGCCTGGTGGCTTCCGCTGGAGCAAATACCTAAAGGCACGTTGCGTGTAACGGTGCATGATGTGGGCCAGGGTCAGCTTATCGAGCTACGCAGCCAGCAGTACCGGCTTTTATACGATACTGGGCCACGTTTTCAGGCAGGCTTTATGCCTCTGCAAACATTGTGGTCGCCAGGCCAGCGTTTTGATGAGGTGATAGTTAGCCATGCCGACAGTGACCATGCAGGCGGTATAGGCGCGCTACTGGAGAGCCATGCAGTCACGCACTGGCGTGCGCCTCTAGGTGAAGCTCTACCGGTAACGGCCACCCCGTGCGAGCGTGGCCAACAGTGGCAACGCGATGGAATCACGTATCGGTTTTTATGGCCGCCTGCCGGGTCCAATGATTACTCGGCCAATGACCGCTCCTGTGTGCTGGAAGTCAGCGCGGGAGAGCATCAGTTATTAATTACCGGAGATGTCAGCCGTGATATAGAGCGGCGTTTTCTAAAAGATATTGATGTGCCGCTCAGCGTATTGGTCGCCGGACATCACGGTAGCCGCACGAGCTCAGGTGTTCAGTTTGTCCAGCATACGACGCCTTTGCATGTGATCTTTAGTGCAGGTCGCAATAATGCTTTCCAGCATCCGGTCGATGATGTGGTACGCCGCTTCCGAGCGTATAAGAGCTGCCTGTGGAGTACCGGGCACGATGGGGCACTGCGGTTTTGGCTTCAAAAAGATCATCCTGTGTCTATGACACCAATGCGTTGGCCATCCGGTAGTGTTCAACATGGTGGCGTTAAGCGGTGTTGATGCGCCTCGCCATAAGGTAGAATCCAGCGCATTGCACACTATTGCCAGGAGCGCGTGTGACCGATTCAAGTTGGGTTATTTATAAACGGCTACTTAGCTACGTAAAACCACACTGGCAAGCATTTGGCTTGGCCGCTATTGGGTTTGTGGTATATGCCGCATCAAGTACGGCACTTGCTGAGATGATGAAGCGGTTAATCGATGGTATCCAAAATCCCGATGCTGCTTTTCGGCTGTTTCTTCCGCTGTTTGTTATTTTGATGTTTGCTTCGCGTGGTGTAGGCACTTTTCTAAGTACCTACTATATGGCGTATGTAGGACGCTATGTGATCCACACGCTGCGCTGCGACGTTTTTGCCCACATGCTGCATCTGCCTGGACGGTTTTTTGACCAGCACTCAAGCGGCCACCTTGTTTCGCGCGTGACCTACCATGTAGAGCAAGTGGCGGGCGCTGCAACGAATGCTGTCACCGTTATTTTGCGCGAAGGCCTGTTTGTTGTGGGGTTGGTGGGTTATTTGTTTTGGACGAACTGGATGCTAACCCTACTGTTTTTAGGGGTTACCCCCATTATTGGCGTGGTGGTGAGCTATGTCAGCAAGCGCTTTCGGCGTATTTCCAAACGCATACAAAGCTCGATGGGTGATGTCACTCATGTCGCTTCCGAAGGCTTGTCAGGCTACCGCGTTGTGCGCACCTACGGCGCTGAGGATTATGAAAAGCAACGGTTTGCACGGGTAAGCGAAGAGAACCGTAAGCAGAGTATGAAAGAAGCAATGACGCGGGCGATAAGCTCCCCGGTTATTCTTATGCTGGTAGCGATATCCATGGCGCTGCTGGTGTGGCTGGCCATGGCGCCGGCGATAATGGCCGATATGACGCCTGGTGAGTTTGTTGCGTTTATTACCGCAGCGGCCTTGATGATCAAGCCGGTACGCCAGCTCACTGAAATTAACAGTGAAATTCAAAAAGGGCTTGCTGCCGCTTCAGAGCTCTTTGGGTTGATGGATACAGCACCGGAACAAGACACCGGTCAGCGTGTGCCCAAGCGTCTAACGGGCGAGCTGATGCTCGAAAATATTGGTTTTCGCTATGCCGACGACCAGCCAAGCGTGCTGCATGACATCAATTTGCACGTCTCGCCTGGTGAGATGGTGGCGATTGTGGGTCGTTCAGGCAGCGGAAAATCAACCCTCGTTAGCCTATTGCCACGCTTTTATCGTCTTAATGAAGGGCGCATCTTAATCGATGGTGTGGATATTAATGAGTATGCGTTAGGTCCATTGCGTCAGCAGATTGGCTTGGTCACACAGCAAGTGACGCTCTTTAACGCCACGGTGGCCGATAATATTGCTTATGGCACGGCGAACCCTGATCGTCAGGCAGTTGAAGCTGCCGCCAAGGCGGCGTATGCCAGCGAATTTATCGATAAGCTGCCACAAGGTTATGAAACGGTGGTGGGTGAAAACGGGGTCATGCTATCGGGTGGGCAACGCCAGCGTCTGGCGATCGCTCGGGCGATTTTTAAAGATAGCCCGATATTGATTTTGGACGAGGCAACCTCTGCTCTGGATACCGAGTCTGAGCGTTATATCCAAAAAGCGCTGGAGCACGTCTGCCAGGGACGCACGACACTCGTCATTGCCCATCGTCTGTCCACGATTGAGCGTGCAGATCGAATCCTGGTGATGGACCAGGGGCGTATTATTGAGCAAGGAGCGCACCAGGAGCTTCTGGACAAAGGTGGTGCCTACTCTGCGCTGTATCAACTTCAGTTTCAGGAAGCATAATGACGCTGGCGCAGCGCTGGCTTGAAGCGGGCTATCACAATAGCCCATGGCTATTGCCGCTAAGGCCATTGGGCGCGCTTTATAACTATGCCATGGCGCGTCGTGAAGCCGCGTACGTGAGTGGCCAAAAGGCCACATGGCGTGCGCCAGTGCCGGTCATCGTGGTGGGTAATATCACCCTGGGTGGAACCGGGAAATCGCCATTAGTGGCTTGGTTAAGCCGCTGGTTGGTCACACAAGGTTGGACGCCGGGTATTGTCACGCGTGGCTATGGCGGTAAAGCCGAGCACTACCCGCTCCAGGTAACGCCATCGACGGATCCCGCGCAAAGCGGTGACGAGCCGGTTATGCTGGCCCAGCAAACCTTGTTACCCGTGGTAGCAGACCCCAAGCGTGCGCGTGGCGCTCAAGCGTTGGTCGATCTCGGTTGCGATATTATTTTGAGTGACGACGGGCTGCAGCATCTGGCGCTTGAGCGAGACATTGAGATCGTGGTGATTGATGGGGCGCGAGGGTTGGGTAATCGTCGCTGCCTGCCTGCGGGGCCACTGCGTGAGTCGCCCGAACGTTTAGCGCGTGTAGATGCGGTGGTTGTTAATGGTAAAATAGTGAATGGTGAAATAGCGAAGGGAGACATGCGCCAATCACTTTCGGTGAGCGCCACTTCCATGCAGCTAATGCCGATAAGTTGGCGGCGCCTAAATGATGGCAAGCGCTTTCCGCTGACACCGCTACCTTTTAGCGTGCCGGTGTTTGGCGTGGCCGGTATCGGACACCCCGCGCGCTTTTTTAATACATTGCGTGATTTAGGCGTAAACGGTGAAATGCTGGCGCTGGCAGACCACCAGCGTTTTAGTGCGGATATATTTACTCCGGCGAAACAGCGGCCCGTGGTCATGACCGCCAAAGATGCGGTGAAATGCATGGGAATTGCGCCACCCAATAGCTGGATATTAGAAGTGGAGGCAACGCTTCCATTAGAATTTGAACATTGGCTGGCAGCCAGGCTGTCAGCTCTGTCCTGAAGGGGATGCATAAATGGATAAGGAACTGCTGGCAATGCTGGTTTGCCCGTTATGTAACGGCAAGCTTAAGTACGACCGCGAAGCGCAGGAACTGGTTTGTCTTTATGACGGTCTAGCGTATCCGATACAAGAAGGTATCCCGGTTATGCTGCCTGAGGAAGCCCGGGTAATGGACGCTGACGAAAAGCTCCCAACCTCACCAGGTCGCACGGGAGACCTGTAATGGCGTTTCCTGCATTTATAGCCGTTGTGCCTGCCCGCTATGGTTCAACCCGGTTGCCAGGCAAGCCACTGCTGGATATTGCTGGTGAGCCTATGGTCGCCCATGTATGGCGGCGTGCCTGTCAAAGCCAGGCGGCTCGTGTCGTTGTTGCGACCGATGATGAACGTATCCGTGATGCGATGCTGCCGTATGGGGCTGAGGTCGTCATGACGCGCGATGATCACGCCTCGGGAACGGATCGGCTTGCCGAAGTTGCCCAGGTCCTTTCTTTGGGTGAAAACGAGCTAGTGGTGAATGTGCAGGGTGACGAGCCGCTCATTCCGCCCGCGTTAATCGACCAAGTGGCACTGCGCTTGGCCGATGACGCAGAAGCCTCCATTGCGACGTTGGCTGAGCCGATTAACGATGTAGCATCACTCTTTAATCCCAATGTGGTCAAAGTAGTGCGCTCACTGCAGGGGCGGGCGCTGTATTTCTCACGTGCGCCCATCCCCTGGGATCGTGAGCAGTTCAAGCAGCAGCCTGCACTGCTTGAAACGGATGCATGGCTGCGCCATATCGGGATTTATGCCTATCGCGCGAGCTTTCTAGCCGCCTATCAGGATTGGCCGGCCTCAATGCTGGAGCAGTTAGAGCAGCTTGAACAGCTGCGCGCTTTGCAGCATGGCCATTTAATTCAGGTGGCATTGGCGTGCGAGGTTAACCCGGCAGGTGTCGACACGGCGGAAGATTTAGCTCGTGTTCGCGCGCTGTTAGCGCCATCTGGTTAATACTTTTCAACGTACAGGGAGCGCGTCGTGACGCGGGTACTTTTTGTCTGTTTAGGAAATATTTGTCGCTCGCCCACTGCCGAGGGCATTTTTCGACGTGCACTGGAAAACGCAGGTATGAGTGAACGTGTCAGTATTGACTCTTGCGGAGTAGGCGCTTGGCACATAGGGAAAGCACCCGATTCGCGCGCTCAATCAGCAGCCAAGCGGCGAGGTATTGACCTGAGCCAGCTATGTGCCCGGCAGCTGACCGCAGAAGATTTTCTGACATTCGATTATGTACTGGGCATGGATGACGACAATCTGCGGGCAATGCGTGCCTTGAAACCAGACGAAAGCAACGCTTATGTCGGGCTTTTCCTGGAGTTCTCTGGAACGCCGGGAGCAGAGGTTTCAGACCCTTACTATGGCGGTGAGCAGGGGTTTGAAGACGTACTTGATATGATCGAAACGGCGTCACAAGGGTTAATCCAGCACCTGAAAAGTGACCGCGTGTGACAGCTTCAGCCCTTAAAAACTCGGCTTGTCTCATTAACGAACGCGTGGATCTTTCATCGTCCAATACGTTACGTTTGCCCTGCGTGACTGATTATTACGCTGAACCCACCACGCTAGACGCCTTACGTGCGACGCTTGCTATCGCCCATCATCAGTGCTGGCCGGTAACGCTTTTGGGCGGGGGGAGCAACGTGCTTTTGCCGCCGCGCTTAACAGGGATTGCGATACGCCCGGCACTACGGCAGTGGTGGCTGACCTCGGCGGGTAATAATGTGTTGGCGCATGTGGGGGCTGGCGTTAACTGGCATACGCTGGTGCTCAATATGGCGGCCCGAGGGTTCTGGGGAATTGAAAACCTGGCGCTGATTCCGGGTGATTGTGGTGCAGCCCCCGTGCAAAACATCGGCGCCTATGGCGTTGAGCTTGCCGATAGCCTTCAGGCCGTGCAGGTCATGGAGATTGCGACAGGAAGCACGCGTTGGCTTGAGAATGCTGAGTGTGCGTTTGGCTACCGCGATAGCCTTTTCAAGGGTGCGCTGTGTGATCGTGTCGTGATTACTCGGCTGGTATTGCGGCTTTCCAGGCAGCCCGCACCGAAGGTTCACTATGGCGATCTTGCCTCGCGCTTGCCGAATGCGCCCACCCCGTTGGATGTTGCAGAGGCAGTGGCAGCTATTCGTCAGGAAAAATTGCCAGACCCGGGGCAGCTTGCCAATGCAGGCAGTTTTTTCAAGAATCCCA
Source organism: Halomonas sp. AOP30-A1-24 (assembly GCF_052378165.1). Classification (NCBI taxonomy): domain Bacteria; kingdom Pseudomonadati; phylum Pseudomonadota; class Gammaproteobacteria; order Oceanospirillales; family Halomonadaceae; genus Halomonas; species Halomonas sp. AOP30-A1-24. The sequence continues at coordinate 60,892 of NZ_JBQSXL010000002.1, read as the reverse complement.
TTGTTTCAGATCAGCAAGGGCAGACGCTATTGGCCCGCTATCCTGACATGCCACATTTCCCTTTAGGCGAAGGAAAGACCAAATTGGCGGCCGGTTGGTTGATTGATCAGTGCGGTCTTAAAGGTGTATGTGAGGGCGAATTTGGCGTGCATGACCGCCAGGCGTTAGTGTTGGTTCATTTTGGCGGCGGTGACCGTAAGGGTTTGCTGCGCTTTGCAGGCAAGATTATCGACCGTGTGCATGCTCGTTTTAATGTACAGCTGGAGCCGGAGCCACGTTTGGTTCAAGGTTGATAAATACATGAGCACTAACGCATAAAAAAACCCCGCCAGGCGGGGTTTTTTTACGCAGTCAGCAAATTACTCTTTGCTGGCTTCTTGTGCCTGCTTGCGCAGCTCACGAGGGTCGTTATGCGCACGGGTACGGCGACGACGCGGCTTGGGTGCTTCTTCAGCCACTTCTTCGGCGACAGGTGCGTCTACCGATTTAGCGGCGTGTGGCGCAACGTCAACGTTAGTGGCGTCAGGCTGCACATCTTCCTGGGCAAGCGATTTGTCGGCAGGTACGTTATCCGCAGGTGTGCTGCTTTCTACAGGTTTCTCGTCTGCCAACGCATTGACCGGTGCCAACTGCTGGGGTTCATCGGCTACGCCGCTTTCGGCCAATTCAGTGGGCGATGGCGCGAGCGTAGTATCGACGTTGCTACTTGCGTCGCTTTCGAGCTTTTCATCGGTCTGCTGCGGAAGAGATATGACATCGTCACTCTTCGCTTCATCTGCCGTTTTCGGTTCATCTTCCGGGACCGGTGCGCTTTCAGGCTCGGCAGCTGCGGGCGTCTCTTGCTGGGCCGGTGCTGTTGCTTCAGTTGGCGCAACGTCATGCTCGGCGACTTTCGGAGAGGGCTGTTCCGCTTTAAGTGTTTCGGCGGGTTCAACTGCCGCTACCGGAGTAGTTTCGTCAGCAGCGCTAACGCCGGTATTTTCCGCGTCTTGAGGCTTGGCACTTTCCTGAGCTGCTTCCTGAGCTGGTGCTTGAGAAAGTTCCTGAACGGTTTCCTGAGTGTTTTCCTCAGCGGTCGCTTGATGCGAGTGGCTGTCAGCGTGATTGCTATCTGCAATGCTGCTGGCAGGCGAAGCTTCGGCTTGCGTTTCAGGCAACTGTGCAGAGGCTTCAGAAAGGCTTTCGTGAGCGACTTCCTGTTTCGGTGCTGCAGCTTCGGGCGTTTCCGCCGCTGGGGCTGTAGCGTCTGCGTGCGTGGCCTCTTCGGCTGCCTGGGCCTGCAGCTTTAACTGCTCGGCTTCCGCCTGGGGGCTGACTGCCTGCTTGCGTGAACGGTTGCGCGGGTTGTTGCGCGTACGCTTCGGTTTGCCATCATCCTGGGGAGTCGGCTGCTCTGCGTTGTTTTGCGCAGCTTCTTTTGCCGGTTTATTGTCGCGTTGAGTCTCTCGACGTGACTCTTTTTGAGGCGCTTTCTTCGATGTATTCAGACTTTCGTCTTTTGCGGGAGAGGTCTCTTTCTGATTCTGGCGGCTGTTTTTGCTGCCACTCTCCTGCGTTTTAGCCTCGTCCTGTTGCTGGTTCCGGCGCCGATTGCGAGTGCGAGAAGGGCCGCTGCGCTTATCGTTGGCTTCTTCGCTGGCATCGACATTGGCATTTCGCGACGGGGTCTGCCGCTGATCTGCCTTGCTGTTTTCGGTGCGCTCGCTACGGGCAGGACGCTGTTTCGTCTCACTGCCTAATGGGGCCGGTTTCTGTTGGCTACGCTCGGCTTGTTTACGTGGCGCAGGCGCTTCTGGCTTGCTAGTAGGGGCTTCGGCTGGGCTGTTGTCATCGCTGCCCAGTAGCTTTGCAAACCCGCGGATAAAGCGCCCAATAACGCTGGGTTGCTCATCGTTGGTAGCAGGTACGGTGGCCTTGGCTGCTGCTGGCTCGTCCGTCTGTAGTGAGGCGGGGGCGGGGGCATTATGAGCAATGCTCTTAACTGCCGCTTCAGCGCGCTGTGTGGGCGGCGAGAAGTTGGGGTTGGGCTCTTTGCCTACTTCGGTATCGGTAGATAGCTCGAAGCTTGACAGTGTTTGAGTGTCATCTTCATCTAAATGGTCATCGCGTAAACGCTGCACGTCATAATGAGGCGTATGCATTTCCGGATTGGGTAGCAGTACAACGCGTACCTCTTGGCGTGACTCAATATCGGCCAGTACGCTACGTTTTTCATTGAGCAGATAGGTAGCAACAGGTACGGGCAGAATCGCACGAATTTGTGCGCTACGCTCTTTCATGGCCTCTTCTTCGATAAGACGCATGATCGAGAGCGAGAGCGAACGGACATCGCGGATGGTGCCCTGACCATTACAGCGCGGGCAGACCACACCGCTGGTTTCGCCCAGTGAAGGGCGCAGGCGCTGGCGAGACATCTCCATCAAGCCAAAGCGTGAAATGCGCCCAATCTGTACCCGTGCGCGGTCAAGCTTCAAAGCGTCGCGCATGCGGTTTTCGACTTCGCGCTGATTGCGTGCCGGGCCCATGTCGATAAAGTCAATCACCACCAGGCCGCCAATGTCCCGAAGGCGCAGCTGGCGGGCGATTTCATCGGCCGCTTCAGAATTGGTCTGAAGGGCGGTTTCTTCAATATCGCTGCCGCGGGTCGCTCGGGCGGAGTTGATGTCGATTGAAACCAGTGCTTCGGTATGGTCGATAACGATCGAGCCGCCAGACGGGAGTTTTACCTCGCGCTGATAGGCTGTTTCGATCTGTGACTCAATTTGAAAGCGCGAGAAGAGCGGCACTTCATCCGCATAGAGTTTGATTTTTTGCTGATATGACGGCATTACCTGACGGATAAAGCCTAGTGCTTCAGCATGAATCTCAGGGCTGTCAATGAGCACTTCGCCGATATCCTGGCGCAGGTAATCCCGCATGGCCCGGATAATAACGTTGGATTCGCGGTAAATCAGGAACGGAGCAGGGCGCTTGGCGGCCTCTGTGGTGATTGATTCCCATACCTGGGCCAGATAATCCAGGTCCCACTGAAGCTCTTCGGGATTACGGCCAATGCCCGCCGTGCGCACGATGAGACCCATCTTGTCAGGTACGGTGAGCTGACCCATGGCGTCTTTTAGCTGGCTGCGCTCTTCGCCCTCAATGCGGCGAGAAATACCGCCTGCACGAGGGTTGTTGGGCATAAGCACCAAAAAGCGGCCTGCCAGGCTAATAAAGGTCGTTAAGGCTGCGCCTTTGTTGCCGCGCTCTTCCTTGTCCACCTGCACGATAACTTCCTGGCCCTCTTTCAGTACCTCTTTAATACTGGGGCGGCCAGATACGTCTTTAAGAAAGTATTCGCGGGAGATCTCCTTGAGCGGTAGAAAACCATGGCGCTCTGCACCAAAGTCAACGAAGGCCGCTTCAAGGGAGGGTTCCACGCGGGTAATTTTGCCGCGGTAAATATTGGCTTTTTTCTGCTCTCGTGCACCTGATTCAATATCCAAATCGTACAGGCGTTGTCCATCAACCAGCGCGACCCGAAGCTCTTCGGGTTGGGTCGCATTGATAAGCATCCGTTTCATGTTGTCTCGCATAGCGTTGCGCGCCGACGGACCGTCTAAGGAGTGACGTAGACGAATCGGTGGGTGCTGCGTGCTTGTGCTCGGCGCATGGTTATGCTGACGCGGCAAGCCAGGAAGGTTTTAACCGACCCGGCTGACAGGTTGAGTACGTGGCGGAGGCAGGACGTGTTTCGGTGGCTGTCACGTCCATCCGGCCCTGCTGACACCGCCTACACCTAGCATTCATCGATTCGTCAACGCCGGTCGTCGGCACAGCGTTGAACTTGTCGCCCAGAAGTGACCAGCGCCTTGTGACGAAAAGACGGGGCAGTTCTGGGCGTGGCGTTTTATTCAGCATTCGCTTGCCGTTGTGGGCTAAGCGTTAGCAAATCTGTCGACATCATACGGGCGACAGAGTGACTGCATTTTAATACGTTAAGATTCGGGCAATGCGTACACTGGCGCCGCTTCTTGTGCTCAGGCCTGCGTGTTAGTCGGGCAGGCGCTTTTAGCTAAACGTGGTAGTAGCACTTGTGAAAACTGTAATACTCGACAAGCTGCCCACGCTTAGTAGTGAACGATTTGGAATATAACAGTAAAGACAACTACCAGCAATTGACGCAATGCCCTTGGGTCTACGTTAGAATGCCGTTTTTAGCCTGGCATCATAGAGACACAGCAGGAGTGCGCGGCAATGGCCGAAGGGCGTGAAGTACAGTGGGTGGATATCGCCCCTGAACAGGCAGGTCAAAGAATTGACAATTTTTTGATGACTCGCCTGAAAGGTGCTCCTAGAGCATTGATATACCGCATCGTGCGTAAAGGTGAAGTACGGGTTAATAAAAAGCGCGTCAAGGTGGACTACCGTCTCCAGGCGGGTGACCTGGTCCGGGTGCCGCCATTACGTTTGGCGCCGCGTGAGGCGGTGAAGGAAGTCAGCGATAATTTGCGTGACGTGTTAGTAGGTAGCGTCATTATGGAAGGCCCTGACTGGATGGTGCTTAATAAGCCTTCTGGCTTGGCGGTGCATGGGGGGAGCGGGGTTAAAATCGGGTTGATTGAAGCACTGCGTCAGGTGCGGGATGATTTGAGCTTTTTGGAGCTTGTTCATCGGCTTGATCGCGATACCTCTGGCTGCTTGTTGCTGGCAAAGTCTCGTGATGCCTTGGTGACACTTAACGAGTCGTTAAAAAAACATGGCATGGACAAGCGTTATCTGGCGCTTGTGAGCGGTCGCTGGCCTGCACGTAAAACCTATGAAAGTGCGCGTCTTGACCGATTCGACGCAGGCAACGGTGAGCGTAGAGTGCGGGTAGATCCAAACGGCAAGGTATCGCGCACCCATTTTGCGGTTGTTGAAACCTTTGAGAAAGCCACGCTGATTGAAGCCGAGCCGGTGACCGGGCGAACACATCAAATTCGCGTTCATGCGACTCATGCGGGGCATGCGCTGCTTGGGGATGATAAGTACTCGACACGTGAAAGTGCGCACTTGACGAAACAGCTAGGCGTTAGTCGTCTGTTTCTGCATGCCCGCTCGCTAACGTTTCCGGAACCTACCAACGGCCGCCCAGTGACCGTTAAGGCGCCGTTGCCAGAAGTTCTGGAAGACGTGCTCAAGCGTGCTCGGCAATAAATGTACGGGCAGTGAAGTAATAAGGGGCGGTAATGCGTTACGAGCTGATTATTTTTGATTGGGACGGCACCCTGATGGATTCGGTGTCGAAAATTGTTGCCTGTATGCAGGCAGCGGCCCAGGAGGCTGAGTGGGGCGAGCTGGACGTCGCGGCAATTAGAGATATTATCGGCCTGGGGCTCCCTGAAGCCATCGCCACGCTGTGTCCGGGCATCGGTCCTGCTCAGGCTGAACGCTTGCGTCAGCGCTATGCACATCAGTTTGTGCATGGAAACACAACGCCCATGCCGTTTTTTAATGGGGTCGAGGCGCACGTAGCGCGACTTCGCGAGCGCGAACAGCAGCGTTTGGCCGTTGCCACGGGTAAAAGCCGCCGTGGCCTTGATCGGGTTTTCACTGAAACGGGAAGTGGGGGCTGGTTTCATGCTAGTCGCACTGCAGATGAAACACGTTCAAAGCCACACCCACAAATGCTGAATGAGTTGCTTCTAGAACTTGACGTTCCCGTGGAGCGTGCAGTGATGGTAGGCGATACGGAATATGACCTGGAAATGGCGCGGGCCATCGGCATGGATCGTGTGGCAGTAACGTACGGTGTTCATACGCCAGCGCGGCTAGCGGCAAGCCAGCCCAAGTGGGTCGCTCATAACGTTGAAGATCTTTTTGGCTGGCTGCATGGATAGAGGATGCGACGTTGGGTGGATGGTCCATCATCTGGCGTCCCTAAACTCAAAAAAGGATGGTATATGAGTGATGATTGGCGCCGCAGTGATGCCAGCGGATACCAACAGCCTGAGGACAACCCTACGCCTGATCGTTCAAGTCAGGATCGCTGGACGCAGGGTCCTGACGTGGCGGCTTATAAAGATGAGGCTGCTGCGGTGGGGGCGGCAGGCGATGATGCTGAAACGCTGCGTGAGCGGCAGCGCTTGGCCCAGGTTGAAATGATGGATCGCTGGATTGGCGGCGTGTTAACGGAGCAGCGTCGTACACGGCGTTGGAAGTTGTTTTTCCGTTTTATGACGCTCTTTTTGGTACTGGCGTTAGTCGCGACTGTTGTATATAACGCTTTTTGGGCCGCAACGGGCGATGCGTCTACCCTGCAGCGTCACTTGGGCATCGTAGACGTTAATGGTGTTATTGCCAGTGATGCTCCAGCGAATGCCGAGCGTATCATTCAGGGATTAAATCGCGCCTGGGAATCAGATAATACCGAAGCCGTTGTGCTGCATATTGATAGTCCCGGTGGTAGCCCGGTTCAATCGCAGCGTATTTATGCGGAAATCATGCGCCTGCGCGAGCAGGGTGATAAGCCGATTCTGGCGGTTATCGAGGATATCGGTGCGAGTGGGGCGTATTATATCGCTTCGGCAGCCGATGAAATCATTGCTTCACCGGCAAGCCTGGTGGGCTCGATTGGGGTTATTTATGCAGGATTTGGCTTTCAGGATGCGATCAGCCAGATAGGCGTAGAGCGCCGTGTGTTAACGGCGGGCGAGAACAAGGCATTTTTGGACCCGTTTCAGCCGCTTGATGAAGAGGCGCAGGCATTCTGGCAGAGTGTGTTGACGCAAACACATCAGCAATTTATGAATGATGTTCGTGCTGGGCGAGGCGATCGGCTAAGCGACCAGCCAGATATATTCTCTGGGCTTATCTGGAGCGGCGAGCAGGCGCTTGAGCTTGGTCTGGTGGACCAGTTGGCAAGCCTTGAAGAAGTGGCGCGCGATCAGGTGGGGGAGGCGAGTTGGGAAGATTATACGCCGCGTCTTGATCCGTTTGATCGGTTGACGCGACGCTTTACCCAAGTGGCGGCGGAGGTGCTTGGCCTTAAAGCGGCTCACTCACCGCTACGCTACCAGGCACAATAAACCCGAGCTTAACCGTCAAGTGGGTCCATGCCCACTTGGCGTAGCATATTACACAGCGCAATAAGCGGAAGCCCAATCAGGGCGTTCGGATCACGCCCTTCTAACGCTTCAAACAGCGTGATGCCCAATCCTTCCATTCGAAAGCTGCCAGCGCTGTCCAGTGGTTGCTCAAGGGTGACGTAGCGCTCAATTTCGCGTGTGGTCAGCTGCCGAAAGATAACGTCGAAAGGCTCTATGTGGGTGTAGTGGCGTTGCCTTTGGGTATCAAGCAGCGCTAACCCGGTTAAAAAAGTAACGCGCTGACCTGAAAAACGCGCCAGGTTGGCGCAGGCGCGTTCCTGGGTGTGGGGCTTGCCCAGTATGTCGCCTTCAAAGAGCGCTACCTGGTCTGAGCCGATAATGTAGTGATTGGGGAAGTGGGGCGCCACGGCGTTGGCTTTGCTGAGCGCTAAACGATGCACAAGTGCCTTGGGGGACTCATTGGCACGAGGTGTTTCGTCAATATCAGGCGAATAGCACTGATAGGGAAGCTGTAAGCGTTCCAACAGCTCTCGTCGCCAGCGCGAGCTTGAGCCCAGCACCAGCGATGCGTTTTGAGTAAGCGGCACGCCATTTCTCCTAAGCGATTTGGAATAAAAGGGGAGTGTAGCGAAAGCCAGCGGGCGTGCCTAATTTGCGGGTGTGGGCGATAAGTCATGGGGAAATGTGCGATAAACCATGAAGAATTGAGTTGAAGCTTTGACACCAGCGGGGGGAGTGCCTATCATTGCGCGCCTATGTTGACCTCACAACTCCCCAGCCGGGTTGAGCCTTATAAGCTTGCAGCCCGCCGCGAACGACTAGAAGGCGTAGTGGCACTGAATTCGTTGCCACGGCTTGCCGAAGAGGCAGGTGACCAAACGGGCGACTGTCATGTTGTCCTTGAGTTTGGTGTGGATGCCCAAGGTCGTCGTGAAATTCGTGGCCATTTGCAAGCGACGCTGGCATTGCCATGTCGTCGTTGCCTGGTGCCGCTGAGCCAAGACGTGTCCAGTGACTTCCTGCTTGGAATGATCAGTGACGAGGCCTTGGCCGCCGAGCTGCCTGCCAGTCATGAACCGGTGCTGGTGGAAAAAGAACAGCTGGATCTACTAACGGTAGTTGAGGATGAGCTTATCCTCAGTCTGCCGCAGGTGGTCTATCACGATGAGACCGAATGCCATGTCTCGGCGGAGCAGCTGGTCAGCAAGACAGACGGTGCGTCAGAAGAAGCGACGCCGGCCACGAACCCTTTCGCAGTGCTTAATGCCTTAAAGGGCAAAAAGTAAGCGTTATTTACCCTACACACCCTGGAGTAAACACCCATGGCAGTTCAAAAGAACCGTAAGACTCGTTCCAAGCGCGGTATGCGTCGTAGCCACGACGCGCTGAGCGCGCCGACGCTGTCTCAGGACAAAGAAACCGGTACGACGCACCTGCGTCACCATGTCGCTGCAGATGGTTTCTACCGTGGTCGCAAGGTGGTTGAGGTATAAGCCTTAACTATCTTGTTAAGCGGCCAAATAGAGTGGGTGCTGCATGCGCCTAGCGATTGATGTGATGGGAGGCGATCAAGGCTCCCATGCGGTTATCGAAGGCTCTGCAAGAGCAGTGATTGAACATCCTGGTCTTGAATTGACTCTGTTTGGTCCGCGTCAGCATATTATTGCTGAGCTTTCACGCTTGCCGCAGCCTCTGGCTGCGGCAGCGTCACGTTTAGCGGTTAGTGATGCCCCTTTGAGCATCTCTCAGGCCTCCAGTGCTGCCTGGGCGCTTCGTCATGGCCAGGAAAGCAGTATGGCGTGTATGTTGCGGAGTCTTCGGTTGGGCGAGTCAGTCGCTGGCGTAAGCGCGGGCAATACGGCTGCGTTGGTCGCGCTTGCTCGTCGTGAGCTGGGAACGCTTAAAGGTATTTCACGGCCTGCCATTAGTACTGCGATTCCGGCCCGCTATGGCCGTCGCTGCTATTTACTGGATTTGGGCGCGAACGTGGATTCGCCCGCGCACCGGTTGGTTGATTTTGCCGTCATGGGTGCTGCCATGGCGCAGTGCGTTGATAATGTAAGCCTGCCCCGTGTCGCGCTGCTTAATGTGGGGGCGGAAGCTACCAAGGGGAGTGCGAATGTGCGCGAAGCAGACCGGCTTCTGCGCGAATATTCTGATGCGTCCGCCTTTGCCTATCAGGGGTATGCCGAAGGTGGTGATCTTTTTGAAGGCAAGCTTGATGTGGTGGTGTGTGATGGCTTTGTCGGGAATGCCGTACTCAAAGCAAGCGAAGGTTTGACTCGTATGCTGGTTGAGCGTGTCCAAATGGCGTTTGAATCGCGCCTAAGCGGTCGTTTGGCAAGCCTACTGGCCAAGCCTGTGTTGCGCTATCTAAAGCAAGAATTAAACCCTGTACGCTACAATGGAGCAAGCCTGCTTGGTTTGAAGGGCATCGTGGTGAAAAGCCATGGTGGTACCCAGGCAGAGGGTTTTTATTATGCGATCCAGCGTGCTGTACATGAGGTGGAGCATAATCTACCCGCGCGTATGGCAGGGCGTTGGGAGCGCCGTTAATACCATTTTCAGTCATTAAGGAAGGCGCTTATGTGTACACCATGGTGTAGGGTATGGGCGCAGAGTGCTACTAGGTAAAGTGCTCGATAATAAAAGGTTAGAACTTATTTTGCGGGCTATGGGTGACAGCAGGATGTAGCCATAGCCACGCTTATCGCTCAAATGAGCAAATGCCTAAAGAGCAAAGGTGAACGACATGTCTCAACCCCTTGCCCTCATTTTTCCCGGGCAAGGCTCTCAGCAGCTTGGAATGCTGCGTGAGCTAGCCGAACGCTATAGTGTAGTGGGAACAACATTTGAGGAAGCTTCGGATGCACTTGGTTACGACTTGTGGAAAGTCGTCCAGGAAGGCCCCGAGGCCGCGCTAAACGCGACCGCTTGCACGCAGCCTGCGCTGCTTTCTGCTAGTGTTGCAATTTGGCGGGTGTGGCAGGAGCTTGAAGGGCCTCGGCCTACTGTCATGGCCGGGCACAGCCTGGGTGAATATAGCGCCATGGTGTGTGCGGGTGTGATGAGTTTTGCTGAAGGCGTTCAGCTGGTTCGCCTTCGCGGCGAAGCCATGCAGGACGCTGTACCGGTCGGTGAGGGCGGTATGGCGGCTATTCTCGGCTTGGAAGATAGTGCGGTTGAAGCCGCTTGCGCCAGTGCTGCGCAGGGGGATATTGTTTCGGCCGTTAATTATAATTCGCCGGGCCAGGTCGTGATTGCCGGAAGTGCCGCTGCGGTTGAGCGGGCGATTGTGGCGTGTCAGGAGGCGGGTGCCAAGCGTGCAATGGCGCTGCCGGTTTCGGTGCCTTCGCATTGTGAACTGATGCGTCCAGCTGCCGAGCGTTTGGCCACCGCTATGGAAAGTGTCGAATTTCGAGCGCCACGCTACACGGTTATTCAAAACGTAGATGCGCAGGCGCATGCCGACATTGATACGCTGCGTACGCGGTTGATCGAGCAGCTTTATCAGCCGGTGCGTTGGGCAGCATGCGTTGAAGCCATGGCTGCTCAGTCTGTTAATGTATTTATTGAGTGTGGCCCAGGTAAAGTGCTGACAGGGCTTAACAAGCGCATTGTCCGTGGCGCTAAAGGGTTGGCAGTCAATGATCCTGACAGCCTGGATGCGGCGCTTGAGCTGGCACGTGAAGCGCAGACTAGTGACGCCTAGTTCGCTGAAATTTTCGCTATCCTTGCTTATTTACGTGGTTAAGAAGCCAATAGTTAAAGGCAAAAAATTATGACGCAAGAACGCCGAGTTGCGCTTGTTACTGGTGCCAGTCGTGGTATTGGTCGAGCGATTGCTCACGAGCTGGGCCGTCAGGGCCGTATCGTGATCGGAACCGCGACCAGTGAGTCCGGGGCACAAAAAATTGATGCCGATTTGCAGCAAAACGGCATTGAGGGTGCTGGCCTTTGCCTTAATGTGACGGACCAGGCAAGCATTGATGACGTGCTTAAGGTCATCACGGAGCGCTTTGGTGCGCCGACAATTTTAGTTAATAACGCCGGTATTACGCGTGATAATTTATTGATGCGCATGAAAGAGGATGAGTGGGATTCGGTGATGGATACCAATCTCAAGTCTGTCTATCGTGTAAGCAAGGCGTGCCTGCGAGGCATGACCAAGGCGCGTTTTGGGCGTATCGTATCCATCAGCTCTGTAGTGGCGACCATGGGTAACCTGGGTCAGGCTAACTATGCAGCTGCAAAAGCGGGTATGGAAGGTTTCAGCCGTGCGTTGGCGCGTGAGGTGGCTTCACGTGCCATTACGGTTAACGCAGTGGCGCCTGGCTTTATCGCGACCGATATGACACAAGCGTTGCCGGAAGCGCAGCATGAAATGCTGCTGAAGCAAATTCCGTTGGCTCGCCTGGGTGGTCCGGAAGAGATAGCTGCCGCTGTCGGTTTTCTTACCAGTGATGCTGCAAGTTACATTACCGGTGAGACCCTGCATGTAAACGGCGGCATGAATATGCGTTGATGGCCTTAGGCTTAGCGGTTGCGCCTGCCTAAGGGCGTCTATAAACTACCCCGCAGCTTTTGGCTTGCGGTTTCCAAATAGCTGGTTATCCAAAACGGCTAATGTGAACGACTGGAGTACGTTAATGAGTACTATTGAAGAGCGCGTTAAGAAAGTTGTAGCAGAGCGCCTGAACGTTAAAGAAGAAGACATCCAGAACAGCTCTTCTTTCACTGAAGACCTGGGTGCTGACTCGCTTGACACTGTTGAGCTGGTAATGGCTTTGGAAGAGGAGTTCGATACTGAAATTCCTGATGAAGAAGCGGAAAAAATTACCACAGTTCAGGAAGCCATCGACTACGTAAACGCCCACCAGTAAGGGCAAGTTGATGCATCAAACGAGGGTGTGGTGCTAGCATCCCCCTTAAAAGCCGCCCTTTTAAAGGGCGGCTTTTTTGCTTTGTGCTTCACCGTGAACATAACGTTCAATCTCCGTTATACTAGTCATCTGATTTCTACTGAAAATGACCCGGATGGGTCGAGTCACCATGGATGCCTGGAGGAAAGCTAATGGCACGAAGAAGGGTAGTGGTAACTGGGTTAGGCCTGGTGACCCCAGTGGGCAATAACGTGGATGAAACATGGGCGAATATTACGGCTGGTAAGAGCGGCATAGCGCCCATTGAGCACTTTGATACAAGTAGCTTCAATACACGCTTTGGTGGTTCGGTTAAGAATTTTGATATTAGCCCTTATCTGAATCCCAAAGAAGCCCGCAAGATGGACCTGTTCATTCAGTACGGCATGGCGGCTGGCGCGCAGGCAATTCAGGATGCTGGCATTACCTGTACAGAAGAGAATGCACCGCGTATTGGGGTAGCCATGGGGTCAGGTATTGGTGGCCTGCCCATGATCGAGCATAACCACAATGCGCTTAACAAGGGCGGCGCTCGTCGCGTATCACCTTTTTTCGTGCCGGGCTCTATCATCAATATGATCTCGGGAAATTTGGCGATTCAACATGGCTTTCAAGGGCCTAACATCGCTATTACCACCGCATGTACCAGCGGTACGCACAACATTGGCTATAGTGCACGCACGATTGCCTATGGGGATGCGGATGTCATGGTCTGTGGTGGTGCTGAAATGGCAACGACGCCACTTGGCCTGGGAGGCTTCTCTGCCGCCCGAGCGCTTTCAACGCGTAATGATAATCCCGAAGCGGCAAGCCGCCCGTGGGATAAAGATCGCGACGGTTTTGTACTTTCTGATGGTGCCGGTGTACTGGTACTTGAAGAGTACGAGCATGCCAAAGCACGTGGCGCGAATATCTATGCCGAGCTTGTCGGGTTTGGCATGAGTGATGATGCCTATCACATGACGGCACCGCCTGAAGATGGTCGCGGGGCTGCGCTCTCCATGAGCAATGCGATTAAAGATGCTCAAATGGACCCTGCCGAAGTGCACTATATTAACGCGCATGGCACCTCTACGGCCGCGGGCGACCTGGCCGAAAGCCGGGCTGTTGAACGGGTAATGAGCAGCGCTGCTCAGAATGTAGCGGTAAGTTCTACCAAATCCATGATTGGCCATTTGTTGGGGGCTGCTGGCGCTGTTGAAGCGGTGTTTAGCATTCTGGCCATTCGTGATCAGGTGGCACCGCCAACGATTAATCTGGATAACCCCCAGGAAGGCTGCAACTTGGACTATGTGCCGCACACGGCGCGTAACATGCGCATCGATGTTGCCTTGTCCAACTCGTTTGGGTTTGGCGGCACCAACGGCTCGCTGTTGTTTAAAAAGGTATAACGCAAGATGACCCTGCCTCAGGTGCCGTTTGATGATCGCGGGCTGGCGTATGGGGACGGTGTGTTCGAAACGGTGCTGCTACGTAACGGTAAACCGGTGCTGTGGACATACCACGTGGCACGGTTGGTGAAGGGGTGCCAGCGGCTCGGTATTCCGGTTCCCTGCCAAGAGGCGATTGATGCCACTTGGCAGGAAGACGCCACGGCACCGCTTGAGGTATTAAAACTGATTGTTACTCGGGGTAGTGGTGGAAGGGGGTATGCATTACCTGATACACCAACACCCCGTTTACTAAGTCGGCGGACTTCTTTCGCCCCTATGGTTGAGCGCTGGAAAAGCGGCGTGACGGTGCGTACCTGCCGCATACGCTTGGCTCACCAACCGGCTTTGGCTGGTATCAAGCATTTAAACCGCCTCGAAAATGTAATGGCCCGACAAGAGTGGCAGGATGTGTCGATTGCCGAAGGTTTGCTGGCGGACGCTCAAGGGCAGTTGGTCGAGGCGACCAGTATGAACCTGTTTTGGCAGCAACACGGTGAACTGTTTACGCCGCCACTCGATATGTGTGGCGTGGCCGGTACATTGCGTGCCGCGTTAATTGCTGAAGGCGCTGTGCGTGAAGCTAATCTTACCCTTGAGGCCTTACCCGCCGTTGAGCGCGCTTGGGTGGCGAACTCCGTACAGGGCGTATGGCCAGTGGCGACGTTATTGTCTGAAGATGCGGTTTGTCTGCAGCGTTGGCCGATTAATCAGCCCGATAAGTTCCAAACACGGGCGCATCGTCTGCTTGGCTATGCGTCAACTTATACCGCAAGCCCTGACCTATTTTGTTGAGGTGATACGTTGAAACGGTTACTGGCCGCTGTTGGAATTATGCTGGTATTGGGCGTCGTTGGCGTCGCAGGCAGCTATTTTTATTGGCAAAGCCGATTAGAAGCTCCTCTTGCTTTAGAAGCCCCTGTTTTATATCAGGTGCCTGCTGGAGCAGGCTTTAATCAGGTGGTTGCGCAGTTGGAGGCGCAAGGAATTCTTGAGGATGCCTGGGCTTTTCAAGTATTGGCTCGGGTTCAGCCCGAACGTATTCCCCGTCTTCGTGTGGGCGAATATGAGTTAACGCCTGGCATGAACGGGCTGGAAATGCTGGCGCTGTTAGGCAGTAACCGCGTGGTGACGTATCCGTTGACGCTTCCAGAAGGACGCTCATTTAGTCAGCTACGCGACCTACTCAATAACGCACCCAAGCTGGAACATCGCACGGCGGAGTTGAGCGATGAAGAAATAATGACCTTGCTGGATAGAGAAGGCACCTTTCCAGAAGGCTGGTTTTTCCCCGATACGTACCGCTACCACCTGGGTATGAGTGACGTCGATATTTTGCGCCAAGCGTTGGTGCGGATGGAAAACATTTTAGAAGAGGTATGGGCCGCACGCTCGGATGACCTGACTATTGAGACGCCTTATGAGGCGCTTATTATGGCATCGCTGATTGAGCGTGAAACAGGCGCGCCTGAAGAACGGCGTGAGATCGCCGGTGTCTTTAAGCGCCGGACGGAGCAGGGCATGCGCCTACAAACTGATCCGACCGTGATTTACGGTATGGGCGACCGGTATCAAGGGCGCATTACCTATGCCGATCTGCGTGAAGCCACGCCTTACAATACCTATGTGATTGATGGCATGCCGCCCACGCCGATTGCCATGCCGGGGCGAGCGTCGCTTGAAGCAGCGGTTGATCCTCTGCCAGGCGAGACGCTCTATTTTGTATCCAAGGGGGACGGTACACACCACTTTTCACGTACGCTGCGTGAGCACAATAATGCAGTTAATCGCTATATTCGCAACCGCTGACCCAAAGTGACGGTTTTTCATGAAGTTAATCTCAACGATGCACGCGTTGATTAAGGGATGGCAATGACCAAGCGGGGACGCTTTATTACGCTTGAAGGCGGTGAGGGCGTAGGTAAATCCACCAATATGGCTTTTGTGGTCGCAGCGCTGGAAGCGCAAGGTCTTGACGTGGTGAGCACCCGCGAACCGGGGGGGACGCCGCGCGCCGAGGCGATCCGCGCGCTACTGCTGGACCCTGCTCCCCAGGAGCCATTGCACGCCGATGCTGAGCTGTTACTCATGTTTGCCGCGCGAGCGCAGCATCTGGCCGAAAAAATAGTGCCTGCATTGGAGCGCGGTGCATGGGTGGTATGCGACCGTTTTACTGACGCGACCTTTGCCTACCAGGGCGGCGGGCGCGGTATGTCGGTTGAGCGCATTGCCCAGCTTGAAGCCTTTGTGCAGAAGGGGCTAACGCCAGATCTGACGTTACTGCTTGATATGCCGTTAACGGCGGCGCAGTCGCGCCTGGAGTCACGGCTTAACAGTCAAAATGAGCAGCGTGACCGCTTTGAGCAAGAGCGGGGCGAGTTCTTTCAAGCTGTCCGTGACGCCTACCTGGAGCGTGCCAGTGCTGAGCCTAAGCGCTTTGCGCTCATTAATGCCCATCAGTCGCTGGTTAGCGTACAAGCCGATATTCAGGATGTGCTCGCCGAACGGATAGCGCTATGGCGTTAAGTGGTCTACTGCCTTGGCATGAGGCCACATGGCAGCAGTTGGTGCGGCTGTCAGATGAGGGGCGTATGCCCCATGCCATTTTGTTAAGTGGCGCTCACGGTGTGGGTAAGCAGCAGCTGGCAGAGGCGCTAATTGCCCGCACGTTGTGCGCAAGCCCGAATGTGCTGGCATGCGGCCAGTGTCATAGCTGTTCCATGCTGGCGTCGGGTTATCATCCGGACCTGTTGCGGGTTTCGCCGGAAGAAGGCAAGCGCCAAATACGTATTGACCCTATTCGCGAGGTTAATCGGTTTGTCTCACAGACCGCCCAACAGGGCGGTTATCGTGTGATTGTTCTTTCACCGGCCGAGAGCATGAACATCGCCGCGGCCAATGCGTTGCTTAAAAGCCTGGAAGAGCCTGGCGCTAAAACGCTGTTTATTCTGCTTTCTGATGTGCCATCTCGCATGTTGGCGACTATTCGTTCCCGGTGCCAGCAGTGGTCGTTTCCCAGTGTGCCTTTTACTGCGTGTCGCAGTTGGTTAATCGAACAGTTGGGCGGTGAGGAAGAGGCGTATTTTTGGTGGCGGGTGTCGGGTGGTTTGCCGCTTTTGGCGGCTGAATTAGCTTCGCCTGAAGAGCGGGCATTACGCCACCAGATTCATGACTGCTTTGAGCAATTGGTGCGAGGCGCTGAGCCGGTATCGGAGGCCGCACGGCTGGACCGCCAAGCGATTGACGCTATCTTGTGGTACGGTATCGCATGGCTTGAAGACTTAATTCGCTTGGGTATTTCAGGTGAAGCAAGCGTACTGCACAATCCCGATTTAGAACCCCTTTACCGCCAAGCGGTCAAAAATGGCCGTGCGCAGGATTGGTTTCGTTTGCTGGATTACGCCCGAGAACAGCGGCGCCTGTTAGCGGTTGGAGCCAATCCAAACCCGCAACTGGTGCTTGAAGCATGGCTAGTGCGTTGGGCAGCGCTGCTGCGCTCATAGCGTTATTGCGTTGGCTATGGATTTCAACCATCACCTTCTAGTCATGTCGTTACGATGGTGGTCATGGATTTACCGGCGAGCGAGGTTGATATGAGTATTCAAAAAGCCCTTGCCCTCACCGTGCCTGATGCGTCTACGCTATTTTCAGCTTATATGCCGTTTTTGGAGCGTGGAGGTCTATTTGTACCGACTAAAACGCCCTATGCGCTGGGTGATCAGGTCACTTTATTGCTCACGTTGCCAGGTGAGTGTGAGCGCCTGACGGTTTTGGGTGATGTCGTATGGGTATCGCCTGACGAGATAAGTAGTCAGCGCGTTGCGGGAATTGGCGTTCACTTTAGCTTTAAGGATAGCGCTCTGCGCGAGCACATCGAAATGCTGCTGGAAGCTGATGATCATACGGCTCCTTCATTGACGCTTTAGCGTTATCCCGCCTTTTTATTTCTCTTTTTGGTTGATGAGACGTTCATGTTTGTTGATTCGCACTGTCATTTGGATCGTTTGTCGGAGCACACGCATGGTGGTGATATCGCCGCCACGCTAAACGCGGCTAGAGCTGCAAACGTTAGCCAGTTTTTGGCGATTTCAGTGAGCCTTGAGGATATGCCAGGGCTCGCTGCGATTGCTCGTGAGCATAGCGACGTCGCTATTTCTGCGGGCCTTCATCCGCTGCATACGCCTGTGCAAGAGCCAGTGGCGAGTGATATTCAAGAAGCCGCAGAGCAGTACGGCGCCATTGCCATTGGTGAAACCGGGCTAGATTATCACTATCGGGAAAGCGTGCCGGTTGCGGTGCAGTATGAGCGCTTTAAGCAGCACTTGATCGCTGCCCGCGAGCTTGAGTTGCCCGTTATCGTGCATACCCGGGAAGCCAAGGAAGACACGCTTGCCTTGTTGCGAGAATATAGCGATCCACGCGTCGGTGGTGTGCTCCACTGCTTTACGGAAGACTTGGACATGGCGCGTGAAGCGGTGCGGCTTGGCTTCTATATTTCGTTGTCCGGTATTATTACCTTTAATAACGCGGCGTCGCTGCGTGAATTGGCCCGCCAACTGCCGCTGGATCGTCTGCTTATTGAAACCGATAGTCCTTACTTGGCCCCTGTGCCTTACCGTGGCAAACCCAACGAACCTGCGTGGGTTGTTGAGGTGGCAGAGTGCATCGCCAAAGCGCGGGGCATCAGCGTCGATGAAGTGGCCATGCAAGCGACGGCCAACTTCTTTCAGCTGTTTAAAGCAGCCGTGCCCGATGCGCCTGCGCATGTTAAACAGGCCCTGGCGCAGTCTGGGCTCGTGTCTTCACGTTAAGCGGTATTAGCGCAAGGCGGATGCAATGAATATTGATCGACTCCTGCAGCAGCGTCAAAGTGTGGCCACTATTCCGCCTGTGGATCAATGGCAGCCAGCGCTGTCTGGCGATATCAATATTGTGATTCAAGCAGACGGCACCTGGTTACACGAAGGGCAGCCGTTTGCCCGCCCTGATGTTGCGCGTTTGCTATCCTCGCTGTTGCGCCACGACCCGGAAGGCTACTGCCTGGTGACGCCTGTTGAGCGCTGGTGTCTCCAGGTGGACGATTTGCCTTTTGTGGCTGTTGAGGCCGACTTTCATGAGGATGCCTGGTGGTTTACGACCCAGTTTGAAGATGTCGTGCGCCTTGACGCGACACACCCTCTAGCGTTCAGCGAGACTCAAGGTGGCGAGATGCTGCCGGAAATTGCTGTCCGGTATGGGTTATCCGCCCGATTACATCGCCATGTGTTTTATCAACTGGTTGATGCAGCAAGTATGAAAACACTGGCTAATGGCCAGTGTGAAGTCGGTGTGTGGAGTGCCGGTGAGTGGTTTCCACTCGGCTGTGTGGATGCTGAGGACGCCGCTGGCGGCGATAATGGCGCACCGAGTGAGGCTTTGTGAAGTTAACCGCAGAACAACACGCTGTTGTCCATCATGAAAACGGCCATGCCAGAGTAGCGGCAGTCGCCGGTGCGGGTAAAACCACCACCATGGCAGCCCGAGTGCTGCATCTGCTGGCCGGTGGGGTTGCGCCCAAGCGGATGCTGATACTGATGTTTAACCGCTCAGCACGGGATGATTTTCATCAACGCTTGGTAAGCATGTCCCCCTCCGGGCAGGCGCTGCCTGCGGTGCGTACTTTTCACTCGCTGGGGCATCGATTAACCCAAAGTCTGTGCCGTTGGGGAGTGCTGGCACCACGCCGATTGCTGTCGGCTGACTGGCAGTTGGAGCGCTTGCTTCGCCAGGCCAGTTTACATGTGCTGCGTGAAAGCGTTGAGCGGCGCGATGCGGCCATTGAGGGCGAGCGCCTGGAGGCGCTGGCGCATTTTTGTAATCTGGTCAAAGCAGAAATGGCCGAACCTCAAGCACTTTATGAGCGGCTTAACTACGAGCCGGACACTGATTACTTCCCCAGCGCGTTTAACGAAGCAGAGCGAATGCTCGCGGATGAAGGTCTTATGACCTACGCCGATTTGCTGTATCGGCCGCTCCAGGCGCTGGAAGCTGACGCTACGCTACGCCAGCGCGTGGAAGGCTTTTTGGACCACGTCATTATTGATGAGTATCAGGATATCAACGCGGCGCAGCAACGCCTCCTTGCGGTATTGGCGGGTAGCACGGCGGCGGTTATGGCGGTAGGGGATGCTAATCAGTGCATTTACGAGTGGCGTGGTGCGCGGCCGGACACCATGCTGGAGGATTTTACCGCGACCTTCGGGCGGCCCACCGATTACCCACTATCAACGACGTTTCGCCATGGGCATGCGCTGGCGTTAACCGCGAATCATGCGATTGTTGCCAATCAACGACGCCCCGATCAGCTCTGTTTGGCGGCGGCAAATAATCCGCATACGCGGGTATCGGTCGGGCAGGGAAGTGCTGTCCTGCTGGATACCTTGATGGATTGGAGTGCGCAGGGGCGCGCTTTTCACCAGGTCAGCCTGTTAGTGCGCAGTTGGGCACTTTCCGTACCGTTCCAGCTGGCGTTATTGCAGGCCGGCATCCCCTTTCGCTTACTGCGTGAAGATCGTTTTGTTTTTCGCTTACCGTTGGTGCAGGCGTTAGTGGGTTACTTAAAGCTATCTCGCCGTCCTGAGCTTCTCCACGACCCAGAACACTTGCTGTTACTGCTCTCTCAGCCAACGCCTTTTGTCGCGCGGGAACGGCTACAGCGCTTGGCCTACCAGTTGGCCACTACGCAAGAGTGGCCAGAACGGCATGACCCCGTGCTTACTGAGCTAAAGCCGCTTCAACGGCGTACGTTAAAAAAACGCTGGGCGTTATTGTGTGAGCTTCCCCGGCTACGTGCATGGCCATCCGCTAAATTACTTAGCCATGTGGTGGAAAGCATCGACGCTGAAAAAACGCTAAAGCGTGCCGCAGCCCGGCGGGATAAAGGCGAAGAGGACGTCCGCCTTTTGGATGTGCTGATCGAACAGGCTCAAAGCGTGCCTGATCCGGACGCCTTTATAGCGTTATTAGAGCGTCCGGTTGAAAACCAGGCCGGGGGTGTCCTGATTTCAACCGTGCATGGTGCCAAAGGGTTGGAGTGGCCGCTTGTGGTAGTCGCCGGCGTCAATGAGGAAGACTTCCCGCATTATAGCCGGGATACGCCACTGAGCGATGAGCGCCTTGAAGAAGAACGCCGACTCTTTTATGTCGCGATTACTCGCGCAGAAGAGCAGCTTCTGGTTATGCACGATGGTGGCTCGCATCGTCCAAGTCGCTTTATTGCTGAAAGCGCATGGCAGGACAGCATGCAGGTTGCCGAGTGTCTAGCGAAGAGCGAGCCCACAAGCGCTGTGTTACGGGCGGCTTCGCCAGCGATTGTACAACGCTATCTTGAGCGGTTAGGGCGTGACGATATTACGTTAACGGCGCCCGAGGTGAAGGAGCCCCAGGCCGCTTATGCGCCAGGGGAGCACTTTTACCCCGGACAGCGGCTGCATCACGCCGTTTTTGGTGAGGGAGAGATTGCCTCGGTAGAAGGTAATCCCTCTGATCCGGTCATTGATGTGCGTTTTGTTCAAGCAGGCAGGCGACGTTTAATTGCTCGCCGCGCACCCATTGAGCGATTAGAGCCACCTGTGCAATCCGCCTAACTGTTAGGCGGTGCAAGTGGCTCTGTTTGGCGCCTGCTGTTTACAGCTTACATATTGGGATAGTTGGGCCCGCCGCCGCCTTCAGGCGCTACCCAGGTAATATTCTGGGCCGGGTCCTTAATGTCACAGGTTTTGCAGTGCACGCAGTTCTGGAAGTTGATCTGAAAACGTGGCTGCCCAGCATCATCCTCTACCACTTCATACACGCCTGCAGGGCAGTAACGCTGGGCCGGCTCGGCATACTTGGGTAAGTTGTGCTTAATCGGAATGTCAGGATCGTCCAGGTGCAGGTGGCACGGCTGGTCCTCTTCGTGATTGGTGTTGGAGAGAAACACCGAAGAGGACTTATCAAACGAGAGCTTTCCGTCCGGCTTGGGGTAATTGATTTTTTCAAACTCAGCCGCCGGTTTTAGAGCGCCGTAATCAGTGGTCGTGTCGTGAACATTGGGCAGCTTGTTGCCCAGCAACTGATTAACAAAGTTGTAAGCGCCGCCACCCACGGTGCCGTACTTATGCATGGCGGGTCCAAAGCTTGCGCTTTCTTTAAGCTCTTCGTAAGCCCAGCTGGCTTCCCACTTTTGGGTAAAGCTAGCCAGTTCTTGCGCGCCTTCATCACCTGCTTTTAGGGCTTCAAAAACGCTTTCAGCGGCCACCAGGCCTGACTTCATGGCGGTATGCAGGCCTTTGATTTTGGAGAAATTAAGGGTTCCTGCATCACAGCCAATTAGTAGGCCGCCTGCAAACGTCATTTTAGGCAGGCAGTTAAAACCTCCTTTGGTGAGCGCTCGGGCGCCGTAAGCTACACGCTTACCGCCTTCCAGATATCGGCTAAGCGCCGGGTGATGCTTCATGCGCTGAAATTCATCAAACGGCGAAAGCCAGGGGTTCTGATAGGAAAGATCCATAATCAGGCCAACCACTACCTGCTGGTTTTCAGCGTGATACAGGAACCAGCCCCCAGAGGTATCTTTATCCAGCGGCCAGCCAGAACCGTGAACCACAAGCCCGGGTTCATGCTTGTCAGCGGGAACGTCCCAGAGCTCTTTTAGGCCAATGCCGTAGTGTTGCGGGTCGCGTCCAGCATCAAGGGAAAAATGCTTGATTAAGCGTTTGCCTAAATGACCACGCGCGCCTTCAGCAAACAGCGTGTATTTGGCACGCAGCTCCATGCCCGGCATATAGCCATCTTTCGGCGTGCCGTCAGCGGCGACGCCCATATCGCCTATCAAAATGCCGCGTACGGCATCTTCTTCAATAATGACGTCCTGGGCGGCGAAGCCGGGGAAAATTTCAACACCCAGCGCTTCAGCTTGCTCGGCAAGCCAGCGGCACAGATTACCAGCACTGATCACGTAGCGCGTTTGATCACCGCCGGTATTGTGCATGCTTTTGGGGACCAGCGAATTGGGCAGCTTCTGTGCCTTTTGGGCATCTTTGAGCAGGTAAACATCATCGCGAATGGCGGGAGTGTTCAAAGGGGCGCCACGCTCTTGCCAGTCGGGAAAGAGTTCATTGAGCGCCCGTGGCTCAAACACCGCGCCAGATAAAATGTGCGCACCGACTTCAGAGCCTTTTTCCACGACACAAACGGTCAGTTCTTGTTCGGCTTCATTTGCTTGCTGCATCAGGCGGCAGGCAGCGGCAAGCCCAGAAGGACCCGCGCCTACAATCACTACATCAAAGTCCATGACGTCGCGTTCAACATTTTCCACCTGGTCTCTCCTTATTCTCATAAGTGCAGTGCCTTATAAAAACACGGCCTTAATATAAAACGGTCGTTTGCTTCTGGTTATGCTCCATGATAGGCATAATACCGTGGTCAGGTCACGCCTACGATGCTAAAAGCGCGTTTCATGCTCAGTGGCCCAAACGTAGCCCTGTTTGGTGATTGTTCGACTATAGCGGTAGCGAATGGGTATTGTTGCCATTGGGCAGGCTGTGGCAAATTAACAAGGTTTTGTAACTGCGTGCCTATCAAACGCTTGCATGAATCTCTTCGGCATCGTCATCGCGTATGGCGAGGCTGACTCTTTTATAAGCGGTGTCCGCTGGGCGGGTGCCGACTTTGGTTAACGGCTTTTGCCACCAGCCAAGCGAGGAACCTATGAAAGTACTCGTCGCGGTTAAACGCGTCATCGACTATAACGTCAAAATCCGCGTCAAAGCAGATCACTCTGACGTTGATCTTACCAATGTCAAAATGGCCATGAATCCCTTCTGCGAAATTGCGGTGGAAGAGGCGGTACGCCTAAAAGAGAAGGGCGTTGCTACTGAAGTGGTGGCCGTCACCGTTGGCCCCAAAGCCGCCCAGGAACAGCTGCGTACCGCGCTGGCGCTGGGTGCTGACCGCGCTATTCACATCGAAACCGACGAGCGAGTTGAGTCGCTAGCAGTTGCCAAGTTGCTGGCCAAGGTGGTTGACGAAGAGCAGCCCGGCTTGGTCATCCTGGGTAAGCAGGCGATCGACACCGACAATAACCAGACGGGCCAGATGCTGGCTGCCTTAACCAACTTGCCGCAAGGCACGTTCGCCTCAGAAGTGGCCATTGATGGTGATACGGTTAACGTTACCCGTGAAATCGATGGCGGCTTGCAGACTGTTGCGCTGACGCTGCCTGCCATTGTGACAACCGATTTGCGCTTGAACGAGCCACGCTACGCCAAGCTGCCGGATATCATGAAGGCTAAAAAGAAACCGATGGACGTCAAAACCCCTGCCGATTACGGCATTGAGGTGGCATCCAGGGTAAGCCTTTTGAAAGTCGAGTCCCCGGCAGAACGTAAAGGCGGTATTAAGGTTGCGTCGGTGGATGAATTGATCGATAAACTAAAAAACGAAGCCAAAGTTCTTTAAGAAAAGTTCTTTGAGATAAGTTCTTCAAGATAAGTGCTTTGAAAGGAGCTGATCTAATGAGCATTTTGGTACTTGCCGATATCAATGACGGCCAACTCGCCAGCGCCACCGCTCACGTGGTAGCTGCCGCCAAAGCCATCGGTGGCGATATTGACGTTCTGGTGGCTGGAGAGGGCGTCCAGGCTGCCGCTGAAGCAGCCGCCAAGCTTGATGGCGTCAGCAAGGTGCGGGTTGCAGATAACGCTGTTTACGCTTACCAACTGGCTGAGCCCATGGGCGCGCTGCTGGTGGAGTTAGCCAGTGGTTACACCCATGTGCTGGCGAGCGCCTCCACAACCGGTAAAAATGTGTTGCCGCGTTTGGCTGCCCTAAAAGATGTTAGCCAGCTTTCCGACGTCATTGGCATTGAGAGCGCTGACACCTTCCTGCGTCCCATTTATGCGGGGAACGCCATCGCCACCGTGAAAAGTGATGATGCGCTGAAAGTAATTACCGTACGCTCCAGCGCGTTTGATGCCGTTGCCAGCAGCGGCAGCGCTACGCTAGAAGCGGTCGATGTGGTGGTTGAAAATACCCAGTCAAGCTTTGTTAAAGAAGAACTTGCACAGTCCGACCGACCCGAGCTGGGTGGCGCCAAAGTGGTTATTTCAGGCGGCCGCGGCATGGGCAATGGCGAGAACTTCAAGCTGCTGGACGGTATCGCCGACAAGCTGGGGGCGGCCGTAGGCGCCTCACGGGCAGCGGTAGATGCAGGCTTTGTTCCTAACGACATGCAGGTCGGGCAAACCGGCAAGATCGTGGCACCTGATCTCTATATTGCCGTAGGTATTTCGGGCGCCATTCAGCATTTGGCGGGCATGAAAGACTCCAAGGTCATTGTCGCGATTAATAAAGACGATGAAGCACCGATCTTTCAAGTAGCGGACTATGGTCTGGTAGGCGATTTGTTCGAGATTCTGCCTGAACTTGAGAGCAAGCTGTAAGGCGTTTCTGGATTGACTTGGTTTACCCAAGCCGGCTTATTAAAAGCCGGCTTTTTTAGGAGAGTAAATTAGATAAACTGCCCGTAGTTGGCTAAAGTACGGGCAATGTGAGAAAGTGCCGCCAAAGCGGTTGAAAAAGGTGTGGGCTGACCACACCTATCATGATGAACGCAACGCAAGCCACTCAAGGAGATGATAATATGGCACATACACTTCCCGAACTGCCGTACGCTTATGACGCACTCGAGCCGCATATTGATGCGATGACCATGGAAATTCACCACTCGCGTCACCACCAAACGTACGTCAATAACCTCAACGCTGCACTTGAGGGCACAGGCCTTGAGGACGTTGCGATTGAAGAGCTCGTCTCAAACCTGGACCGTGTGCCGGAAGCCAAGCGTCAAGCGGTTATTAACAACGGCGGCGGCCATGCCAACCACTCCATGTTCTGGCAAATGATGTCGCCGAACGGTGGTGGTCAGCCTCAGGGCGATGTTGCCAATGCTATTGATAGCGAACTAGGCGGCCTGGACTCCTTCAAGGAAGAGTTCAAAAAGGCAGCCGTAGGTCGTTTTGGTAGCGGCTGGGCATGGCTCTCCGTGACTCCCGCGAAAAAGCTGGTTGTTGAAAATACGCTGAACCAGGATAACCCGTTGATGCACGGCAACACGCCGCTGCTCGTCCTGGATGTATGGGAGCACGCCTACTACCTGAAGTATCAGAACAAGCGTCCTGACTACGTTGCTACGTTCTTCGACGTCGTTAACTGGGAAGACGTAGAGCGTCGCTATCAGGCTGCTATCGCTTAATTTAGCGCTATGTCGGGCAGGATGCCAGCCGCTGGCGCCTGCACAATGCCGCCCCCTCTGTGGGGCGGTTTTTTTGTTTCCAGACCGTAGGCTGGGCATGAGCTGTCAATAACCTGTGGATGAAAAAATACTATATATGCTTGAATTGATTTTCCCATGGTCTATATATAGTATGTGTGATGTCTTCAGAGGGGGGGAGGTACTAGATATGCTCTGCCCGAAAAATACCGCTATGAAAAGGGGAAAATGACCATGGCAATCCAGATTTATAGCAAGCCTGCTTGTGTTCAGTGTACTGCTACCTACCGTGCTCTGGATAAACAGGGTCTAGCGTATACCGTTATTGATATCACCGCTGAGTCAGGTGCCCAGCAAGAAGTAGAAGCCCTTGGCTACCGCCAGCTTCCAGTGGTCGTTGCTGGTGATGATCACTGGTCGGGTTTCCGCCCGGACCGTATCCAAGCGTTGGCGTAAAATTGCTATGTTGGTGGACGCCGCCGCTGCAACACCCCAGGTCGGCAGCCTAATTTATTTCTCCACCAAATCAGGTAACACTCATCGTTTTGTACAAAAACTTGGTCTGGCCGCACAGCGCCTTCCGCTAGGGCGTGATGAACCGACGCTACATGCCACAGCACCTTATATATTAATCACGCCCACCTACGGGGGCGGCGAGGCAAAAGGTGCGGTGCCAGGGCAAGTTATTCGCTTTCTTAACGATGAGCAGAATAGACGCTTTATTCGCGGCGTCATTGCTGCCGGTAACACTAATTTTGGTGATGCGTATGGCCTGGCTGGTCGCGTTATTGCAGAAAAGTGCCGTGTGCCATTGCTGTATCGATTTGAATTCTTTGGCACCGACGATGACGTGGCCAAGGTTCGCAAAGGAGTAGAAGAGTTTTGGAAACGACAAACCTAGTCACGAAAAACCAGGCTGAACCCAAACGGCCGGCTACGGGAGCTTCCGAAGCGCGTACTTTGGATTACCACGCGCTAAACGCGATGCTTAATTTGTACGGTGCCAACGGTGAGCTACAGCTGGATAAAGACCGTGAAGCAGCACGTCAGTACTTCCTGCAACACGTTAACCAGAACACCGTCTTTTTCCACTCGCTGGAAGAAAAGCTCGATTACCTGATGGAAGAGGGCTATTACGAAGCGGAGATGCTCGGCCAATACAGCTTCGCTTTTGTTAAAGCGTTGTTTGAGCAGGCGTATGCCTACAAATTCCGTTTTCCAAGCTTTTTAGGTGCCTTCAAGTACTACACCAGCTATACGCTAAAAACGTTCGACGGTAAGCGCTACCTTGAGCGCTATGAAGACCGCGTATGCATGGTGGCACTGACCCTGGCGCGCGGCGATGAAGCGCTGGCAAAATCCTTGGTTGATGAAATAATCAGTGGTCGTTTCCAGCCAGCGACGCCTACCTTCCTGAACTGCGGCAAGCAGCAGCGTGGTGAGTTGGTATCGTGCTTCTTGCTGCGTATTGAAGACAATATGGAGTCGATCGGTCGCTCGATTAACTCAGCGCTACAGCTTTCCAAGCGGGGCGGCGGTGTTGCCTTTTTGTTGAGCAATATCCGTGAGTCCGGCGCACCCATCAAGCGTATTGAGAATCAGTCGTCGGGTATTATCCCGATCATGAAACTCTTGGAAGACGCCTTCTCCTATGCGAACCAGTTGGGTGCTCGCCAAGGCGCTGGCGCGGTTTATCTGAATGCGCACCACCCCGATATCCTGAGTTTTTTGGATACCAAGCGTGAAAATGCTGACGAGAAAATCCGCATTAAAACGTTGTCGCTGGGCGTGACGATTCCGGATATTACGTTTGAGCTTGCCAAGCGCAATGACGATATGTACCTGTTCTCGCCTTACGACGTTGAGCGCGTTTATGGCGTCCCGTTTGGCGACGTCAGCGTTACCGAGAAATACCATGAGATGGTCGCGGACGCGCGTATCCGTAAGCACAAAATCAATGCGCGGGCGTTCTTCCAGACACTGGCAGAGCTGCAGTTTGAGTCGGGCTATCCGTACATCATGTTTGAAGATACGGTCAACCGGGAGAACCCGATTGCTGGTCGTATCAATATGAGTAACCTGTGTTCGGAAATTCTGCAGGTCAATACACCTACCGAATACGACGATGATCTTGGCTATCGCCAAATGGGTCAGGATATCTCCTGTAACCTGGGATCAATGAACATCGCCAAGGTAATGGACGCCGGCAATATTGGCGAAAGCGTTGAGATCGCCATTCGCGGGTTAACCGCAGTTTCAGAAATGAGCAATCTACGTAGCGTACCCTCTATTGCCGAAGGTAATGCCAAGTCACGCGCTATTGGTCTTGGTCAGATGAACCTGCACGGTTACCTGGCTCGCGAACACATTTATTATGGCTCTGAAGAGGGGTTGGACTTTACCAACCTGTATTTCTACTGCATCGCCTTTCATGCCATCCGCGCGTCGAACCGCTTGGCGATTGAGCATAACGATACGTTTGCAGGCTTTGAAGACTCCAAATATGCAACGGGCGAGTTCTTCGATAAATATACCGACCAGGAGTGGCTGCCACGCACCGATAAAGTACGCGGCCTGTTCGAGCGTAGCGACATCACGCTGCCTACTCAGCAGGACTGGCAGGAGCTCAAGGCCTCGGTAATGGCCCACGGCCTTTATAATCGCAACTTGCAGGCGGTGCCGCCCACGGGCTCTATTTCCTATATTAACCACTCGACCTCAAGTATCCACCCGGTAGCGGCCAGGATCGAGATTCGTAAAGAAGGCAAGCTGGGGCGTGCTTATTACCCTGCGCCGTTCTTGAGCGAGTCCACGTTTGATTACTTCCAGGACGCTTATGAAATTGGCCCTGAGAAGATTATTGATACCTACGCTGAGGCTTCCAAGCACGTTGATCAGGGGCTCTCATTGACGCTGTTCTTCCCGGACACTGCGACAACGCGTGATATCAATAAGGCGCAGATTTACGCGTGGCGAAAAGGTATTAAAACGCTCTATTACATTCGTCTGCGCCAAAGCGCGCTGGAAGGTACTGAAGTGGAAGGCTGTGTTTCCTGCACGCTTTAATACCCGTGCCTGGCAAATTGCCAGCATTTGATATTCTGTACTTGATGCGCCGTATGTAATACGGCGCTTTTAATGAGAGTTATTTCATGACTACCACGCAACGCTTATCGCGGGTGAATGCGATCAACTGGAACCGTCTTCAGGATGACAAGGATCTTGAAGTATGGAATCGCCTGACCAGTAACTTTTGGCTGCCGGAAAAAGTGCCGCTTTCCAACGATATTCAATCGTGGAACACACTGACCCAGCAGGAAAAGCAGCTAACCATTCGCGTGTTTACAGGCCTGACGCTGCTGGATACGATCCAAAGCAGCATTGGTGCTCCGGTGCTAATGGAAAATGCTCGCACACCCCATGAAGAGGCGGTATACACCAATATTGCGTTTATGGAGTCGGTGCATGCGCGCTCGTACAGCTCGATTTTCTCGACGCTATGCGCCACGCGCGATGTGGATGATGCCTTCCGGTGGAGTGAAGAGAATCCCACGCTCCAGGCTAAGTCAGAACTGATTCTGGAGCGCTATCGCTCTGATGACCCGTTGATGCGCCAGGTGGCCAGCGTATTTTTGGAGTCCTTTTTGTTCTATTCGGGCTTCTATCTGCCCATGTACTGGTCCAGTCACGCCAAGCTAACCAACACCGCTGATCTTATTCGTTTGATTATTCGCGATGAAGCGGTACACGGTTACTACATTGGCTACAAATTCCAGCAAGCCTTGGCAGAAGCCACGCCCGAGCGTCAGCAGGAAGTCAAGGATTACGCGTATGAGCTGCTTCTTGAGCTGTATGATAATGAAGTGCGCTACACCGAGTCACTGTATGACGAAGTGGGGCTGTCGGAAGATGTGAAGAAATTTCTTCATTATAACGCCAACAAAGCGCTGATGAACCTGGGCTATGAGCCGCTGTTCCCCAGTAGCGTGACCGACGTTGACCCGACGATTATGGCGGCTCTGTCGCCCAGCGCGAATGAAAACCACGACTTCTTCTCAGGCTCTGGCTCCTCGTATGTTATTGGCAAAGCCATTGCCACTGAAGATGATGACTGGGAGTTTTAATAGTCTCATCCGGTAAGCGGTAAAAAGAGGGAAGGGGCATGCCAGATGTAACGCCAAACACGGCCAGTGTACTGAAAATCGCAGCGGCGGTTGTAAGTGACCTGGATGGTCGACTGCTGCTGGTGCGTAAACAGGGCACCGCTTTCTTTATGCAGCCGGGCGGTAAGATCGATCCGGGTGAAACGGCACTGGCAGCACTATGTCGTGAGCTTAAAGAAGAGCTCGGTTTGCATGTCACTGAAGACCGGCTGCTTCCTTTGGGCGTACAGAAGGCCCCGGCGGCGAATGAGCCTGGCATGACGATTGAAGCGCAGCTCTATGGGCTGGTGATTGATGAGCCGGTAGAGGCGGCCGCTGAAATCGCTGAAGCCAAATGGGTAAGCCGTGAGCAGGCGTGGGAGCTTCCACTCGCGCCGCTAACCAAAGGCTATGTCATAAGGACCGTGTCATAAAGACATGTGTCATGTTGAACGTTTAAGACATCAAGCATCACCATTATAAGCGGGGCGCCATTTGGCGCCCTTTTTTATACCCAAAATAAAGCAAAAAACGTCTTAATGTTAATGATAAATATTGTCATTTATTGAGATGGTGGTAGGCTAACGCGTAGAATTTAAACGCAAATCGTTCTTATACTTAATTGGTTTCTAGTGTGGCTAATGGTAAAGCTCGCTAGGCAGTAACGGAGAGTCGACGTGCTGAACAGGTCTTTCTTTGCCGTGCGTACGTGTTGCTTAGCCTTCGTGCTAGTCAGCGGTGGGCTAATGGCAAGCGATGAAACAGCGGGCCAGGCGGCCCAGAGCGTAGAAGCCCAACAAACCCAGGCGGCCCTGCAGCAGCAAATTGATGCAGCCGATGAAGAGACCCGGGGCGCGCTAGAAGAGTTACGTCGGCTAGAGCGTGAGACTCGCCAAATGGAGGCCACAAACGCGTCGCTAAGTGCGCGTTTGGTAGAAGAAGCCGAACGTCAGCAGCGTTTAAGTACTGCACTGAATACCCTGGAAGAGACACGCGCGGCGCTACCGCTCATCGAGCAGGATATGCAAGCACAGCTAACGCGCTGGATTGAGCAGGATATGCCGTTCTTGCGCGATGAGCGCTTGGCTCGAGTCGTGCACTCTGATGAGGCGCAGAGCAGCAACACCGTTGAGCGGATCAACGGCTTATTAGAAGCATGGCGAGTAGAGCTTGAATACGGCCGTGACATTGATAACTGGCGCGGACGTTTGCAAAGCCCTGAAGGCAATGCTCGGGAAGTAGATTATCTACGCGTCGGTAGAATTGGATTTTACTACCTGACGCCAGACGCTCGGGAAGGCGGTGTTTGGGATGCCGCCAACCATGAATGGCTACCGTTGGATGAGCGAGCACGGCGCGAAGTCCGCAATGGTCTGCGCATCGCCGCTGACCAGCGCACGCCGGATCTATTGAGGTTGCCGCTATCCATTACCGTTGCAGAACAGCAGAGAGGTCAGCCATGAGCGTCAATCGTCAACGTCTGCAACGCCTGGTAAGTGCTGGTTTGTTGGTGGGGCTTGTCGCCGTCAGTTTCGGCGTCTCGGCGCAAAGTGAGCCTGTTTCATCGCTACGCGAAGCACGCCAGGCCGCTGAGGCGCGTGACCAGGAGCGCTTGGCGCGCTTTTTGGAAGATCAGCAAGCGTTAAATGCAGCGCTTGAAGAGGCTCGCGCCGCCCACCAGTCAGCCGAGGAGCAGCGTGAGGCGCTGCAAGCCCAGCAAACCGAGCAG
The DNA here is from genome assembly GCF_052378165.1 of Halomonas sp. AOP30-A1-24. NCBI lineage: Bacteria > Pseudomonadati > Pseudomonadota > Gammaproteobacteria > Oceanospirillales > Halomonadaceae > Halomonas > Halomonas sp. AOP30-A1-24. The sequence continues at coordinate 29,307 of NZ_JBQSXL010000002.1, read as the reverse complement.
GCTGAGCAGGCCAGTGAGTTAACCGAGCGCCAGAACGAACAGGGTGAAGCGCTTTCCGGCTTGTTGGCCAACCTTGCGCGACACAGTACCGAAGTGCGCAACGCATTGGGTGAAGATAGCTGGTTAACCTTGCAAGAAGAGATACTGCCGCCTCGCCTGGATAACGCGGAAGTGCTTGAACGTCGTCAGCTAGAAAACGTGGTCGACAGCCTGGCAACGCTGGCTGCAAAAACCGGGCAGGTTGAACGTTTGGAGCTTCCGGTCGCGGATTCCAGCGGCATGATCGCGCCCCGTAACGTGGTTCGATTGGGTGACTTCGCCGCGTTTACGGAAAATGCACTACTTCAGCAAGATGGTGACGTCAGTCATTTGGCCGAAGCGCCGCGTACGCCAGACGAAATTCAAAGTGTGCTCGCGGCTTACCATCAGGGAGAAAGCAGGGAATTCCTGATTGACCCCACTCAAGGCCCCGTTTTACAGGCGCTTTCTCAACGTCCTAGCCTGTGGGAGCGTTTCCAGCAGGGCGGGTACGTCGGTTATGTCATCGTCGTGCTGGGGGTGTTGGGTCTGCTGGTGGCGCTGGGGCAATATGCCTACTTGGTGCTACAGAGTCTTCGCGTGCGCCGCCAACGTCAGTCGCTTAATCAGTTGCAGTCGAATAACCCACTAGGCCGCGTGTTGCTTCGCTTTAAAGAGATGGATAAGCACCAAACCCCTGAAGCGTTAGAAGCACGTTTGGATGAAGCGGTACTGGCAGAGTTGCCGCGCATTGAGCGGGGTCAGCCCATTGTTAAGCTATTGGCTGCTATTGCACCGCTGCTGGGGTTGTTAGGTACGGTGACCGGCATGATTGTAACGTTTCAGGCGATTACCGTGTTTGGCACCGGCGATCCGCAGCTCATGGCAGGGGGCATTAGCCAGGCATTGGTCACCACGGTGCTGGGCCTCATTACGGCGGTGCCTTTGCTGTTTGCGCAAACGGCGCTTTCAAGCCGCAGCCGTCACTTAAGCCAGGTGATTGAAGGCGAGGCGAGTGCGACCTTGGCGGATCATTTGGAAGCTCAATCTACTGCTCATGCTACGTCGGTGAATTGATATGCCCACGCTACCTCTCTGGCTTGAACCGGTAGAGCGGTTAGTCGATGCCGGTGGTGCGGTTCTGGTCGTGCTAGCGTTGGTCGCGGTGCTGGTGTTCGGCATGGCGATAGAGCGCTGGTGGTACTACCGCATTACCTGGCGTTCCGCCCGTCGGCAGTTGATTCGTCGCTGGGCGGAGCGACGCGACCACCGCAGCTGGAGCGCGCGCACGCTACGCCACGTGTGGGCAGAAGCATTGGTGGCCAGGCTTCGTCGTCCGCTGCCCTGGTTAAAACTGCTGGTCGCGCTCTGCCCCTTGCTGGGCCTGCTGGGTACTGTTACCGGCATGATTACCGTATTTGATAGTCTCTCGATGAGTGATACGCATCAAGCGCGCGCGATGGCTGATGGCGTGGCGCGTGCAACGCTGCCTACGTTAACCGGTATGGCGATTGCGGTCGTGGGGCTTCTGTTTATTAGTCGTTTAGAGCACGTGATTCGTCGAGAAGATCAGCGGTTGCATGACCGGCTGGCACGTGCCTTGGAGGAGAGTGATGCGTAGACGCCGTTCAATGGACGCAAACGCAGAAAGCAATGAAGTCAACCTGACGCCCATGCTCGATGTGGTGTTCATTATGCTGATCTTCTTTATCGTAACGACCAGCTTCATTAAAGAGAGCGGTATCGAGATTGAACGCCCGGAATCGAGTGCGGCGAGTCCACGCCCGGAAGCGCAGGTGCTGGTGGCTATTACACCTGAAGGTGCTGTCTGGGTGGACGGTAAGCCAGTGGATGTCCATCACGTAGGGCGGGAAGTGGCCGGTATGTTGACCGAGCAAGGGTCTGCCGTGATCCAGGCGGACCGGGCATCGACGACCGGGCTGCTCATTGAAGTTATGGATCGCCTTAAAGAGGCCGGGGTAGAGCAGGTGGCCGTCGCTGCGAGCCGGAGTGCGCCATGATGCGTCATGCGGTGTCCTTTCTGGTGGGAATTACGCTGGCAGTGGGTCTGTTTTGGCTGCTGGCACTACTGGTAACGCCGCCAGAAAGCGAGCCTGAAACGCCGATAATGACCATGACCATGAATATGGTGGAAGCGCCAGAAGTGGCGCCTGAGCAAGAGGCGCCAGCGCCACAGCCTGCGCAAGCCACGCCTCAGCAGGCGCCGCCGCCCATGCCGACACCCGAGCCGCCTCCGGTAACCGATAGTGCTATTACGCTGCCTGATGTAGAGCTACCTGACGTACCCGTCGAGCCGGTGGAGATGGAGGATGAGCTGCCGGAGTTAACGGAAATAGCGCCCGAGCCTCAACCCGAGCCTCAGCCCGCACCGCAGCCGGAACCTGCACCTGAGCCATCCCCAGAGCCGCCGACGGAAGCAGCGCCAGTAGCGACGCCCACGGAGGCACCCGCTCAGCGTGAAGCGGCCCCGGTAGCCGAAGCGCCGCCTTCCAACGAGCCAGTAAGTGTCGGGCAGGTGGCGCCTACCAATCGTGTTAACCCTAATTATCCACCGCGCGCGCAGCGCAGAGGTATGGAAGGGTTCGTTGAGGTGGAATTTATTATTCGTCGCGATGGTAGCGTTGACCGGTCCTCCGTTCGAGTAACGAATTCTCAGCCACGGCGTGTATTTGATGACGCCGCCCAAAAGGCTATTGGGCAGTGGCAGTTTGCCAGCAGCCAGCAGATCCGGCGTGCCACACAGCGCATAGAGTTTCAATTGAGGTAACGGAATGCAGCGTTTAGCATGGATTCTAATGTTCAGTGTTTGGGCTTCTGCCGCTCAGGCCGATGCACCGCTTTCGGGTGACATCATTCGTGATTTGAAAACGCAGCAAGAGCAGTTGCAAAGTGGTGCGTTTGAGACCGTGGCTGAACGCGCCACCGCCCAGGCGAATCGATTGGCTGGAGGAAATGTTTCTGACCGTTGGGCCAGTGCGCTCTACCATCAGCTGGCGGCAAGCGCTTTGGCTCGCCAGGAAAAGCCTGCTCAGGCCGCTGATCATCTCGCATTGGCGCGTCAGACCAGCGGTGTGGGTGCAGAGCAGGCAGCGCGTTGGTTGCGTGAAGAAGCGTCGCTGCGACGTGTGGCGGGGCAAAATGAGCAGGCCATTGATTTATTGAGCGAATGGCTAGAGAACGAGCAGGATATCGCCGCGCTATGGCAGTTGGTGCGTTTGATGGCGCAAGAGGCGCAATGGGATGCTGCCGCTGAGCAGCTGAATCAGGCCGTTGAGCAAACACAAGCGCTTGATGAGAGCCAGCAAGCGCTGGCGCTTGCCGTACTACGACATTCAGGGCAAAGCGAACAGGCGCTTGGCTGGTTGGTTGAAGGCCTGGGCCCACAAAGCGATAGAGACGCGTGGCAGCAGGCAGCGGGGCTTGCCCAGCAGGCAGGCCAGCCAGGCGTTGCCGCTGGCTTGTGGGAAATGGCGTGGCAGTTGGGCAAGCTGGAAACAAAGGATGACTTTTGGCTACTGGTTCAGCTGCATCGAAGCGGAGGAACGCCTGCGCGGGCCGCAGAGCATGTGGAAAATGCCTTGGCGAAGGGGGAGCTTGAGCGAGATGAGCACTCGTTACGCTTGCTCGCCACGTCCTGGCAGCAGGCCAAGCACGTCGATAATGCGCTAAGTGCCTGGCAAACATTGGCTGAATATACCCAAGCGGCCAAGGACTGGCGCCAATATGGGCAGTTGGCTTATGCCTGGGGAAATGAAGAGCAGGCCGAGCAGGCGCTTTTCCAGGCAGCTGAGTTGGGCGATGAAGAAGCCAGCCAGTGGCTGGCCAATTTCAATTAACGTCAGAAGGACTGAGCGTAACCGCAAAATCGCTCCAGGTCGGTGCATGGTCGGAGGGGCGTTCCATCGCGCGCAGCTCATAATCGATCCCCGCTGCCTGAACGCAGTCGGCAAGCGGCTGTGTTACTAGAATATAGTCGATCCGTAGGCCACGTTTGGGCTCGCGGTCAAAGCCTTTGGAACGATAATCAAACCAACTGAACCACTCATTGTTCTCTGGGTAGCAAAGGCGATAGCTGTCGGTTAGTCCCCAGGCTTTGATGCCCGCCAGCCATTCGCGCTCAATCGGCTGAAAACTTGCTTTGCCTTCACGCAGCCAGCGCTTGCGGCTTGCCTCGCCAATGCCGATATCCTGATCTTCAGGTGAAATGTTAAAATCACCCATAATCGCTAGACGCTCGTCCGCACGGTAATGTTCGTTGAGCAGACTTGTGAGTTGGCGGTAAAAGTGCGCTTTATGGGGAAATTTCGTCGGATGGCTAACGTTTTCACCCTGTGGGAAGTAGCCGTTCCAAACGGTGACTGATTCGCCGTCGTCAGCCAGCAAGCGTACGCCAATCATGCGCCGCTGCGCTTCTTCGCCATCATCGGGAAAGCCATAAAAGATGTCCTGGGGCTTTTGGCGGCACATTAACGCCACCCCATAGTGGCCTTTTTGCCCATGGTAATAGACGTGATAGCCCATGGCCTCTACATCGGCCAGGGGGAACTCGCTGTCCTGTACTTTGGTTTCCTGCAGGCCTATAACGTCAGGCTGCTGGGTATCAATCAAGGCCTGCAACTGATGAAGCCGAGCGCGGATGCCGTTGATGTTGAAAGAAACCAATCGCATTACGATTTATCCTCTGGCGTATGATCCGTCTCTTTGTCAGGATGGATGGCGATACTTTGGCCCTCCTGTTGGCGCGCCAGCTTGCGCTCTGCCTGAAGTTTACGCTGCTGCTGCTTTTTGGCGACAAAACGGCGTGAAGAGGTCACCTGGTCGGGGTTATCATGGCGCCACTGTTTATAGTCTTTGCGGCGCCCGGTGCGAATCGTCACCTTGTCAGCCAAAGAACGTGTTTTTTTCTTACGCGTCATGTCGCGCTCCTTATGTCGAATTAAGCCATATTCTAACAGGCTCTGGCCTACCTTCGACAGCAGGACGCGCTCTTAGCGCCAACCCCTGATACAATACGCGCTTCGTGATGCCTAACATTCACAGTAATGGACAGATACATAGCCTATGAGCGAGTCGGAACAGACCATAGCATCGGCCCAGAACCGCAAGCCGAAACGTCGCCGTCGGAAACCGCGTCGCCGCCAGTCTAGCTGGGATCTTCGTCAGTTTCAGGTGCCTGCCGTGGCTGGCAAGTGGCGCTTTCATGACTTTGATCTGCCGCTACCGTTGATGCGCGCCATTCATGCCCAAGGGTTTGAATACTGCACACCGATCCAGGCTGAAGCGCTACGTGCAACGCTGCTGGGTGGCGATATAGTGGGTAAAGCGCAAACCGGTACCGGCAAGACGGCTGCATTTTTGATCTCGGTAATGGCGTACTTCCTTGAAGAGCCTGCACCGGATGGTCAAAAGCCCGGTGCGCCGCGAGCACTGATTATTGCGCCTACGCGTGAGTTGGCCCTGCAAATCGAAAAAGACGCCAAGGCGCTTGCTCGCTTTACGCAGTTGAACGTGGCCAGCGTTGTTGGTGGGATGGACTATCAAAAGCAGCGCGAAAGTTTGGGCAAAAAGATTGATATCCTGGTCGCAACGCCAGGCCGCTTGCTGGATTTCCATCAAAAGCGCGATATCGACCTTTCTGAAGTGGAAGTGCTGGTATTGGATGAAGCCGACCGTATGCTGTCGATGGGCTTTATTCCTGACGTAAAGCGTATTATTCGCTACACGCCGAAGACAGAAGAGCGCCAGACGTTCCTGTTTTCTGCCACCTTTACCGACGATATTCTCAATCTGGCCAATCAGTGGACGGTTAACCCAGCCCACGTTGAGATTGAAGTCACGGTTGAAAACCAGGCGGATATTGACCAGCGTGTTTATCTCGTCTCGGACGACGATAAGCAGCGCCTGCTGGTAAACCTGCTTGAGCAAGAGAGCTTTGAGCGTGTGATGGTATTCGGTAATCGCCGCGATTTGGTTCGTAAGCTGGATGACCTGCTGAAAAAAGCCGGTATCAGTGCGGCCATGCTGTCGGGTGACGTACCGCAAAGCCAGCGCATCACTACGCTTGAGCGTTTCCGCGAAGGTGATATTCAAGTACTGGTTGCTACGGATGTGGCAGGCCGCGGAATTCACATTGAAGACGTAAGCCACGTCATCAACTACACGCTGCCTGAAGACCCGGAAGACTACGTTCACCGTATTGGTCGTACCGGTCGTGCAGGCGCCAAAGGCGTTTCCATCAGCTTTGTGGGCGAAGAAGATGCCTTCTCATTGCCTGAGATCGAACGCTATATCAACGGCAAACTGCCCTGCGAACATCCGCCGGAAGGTATGCTGTAAAGCACATGCTTGATGATGCCCTAAAAAGCGATATTCAGGACGCTTATCGTCGCGTGGTGGAAAAGCTTGAGCTGACGCCACGCTACGGGCAGCGCCTGATGATTGCTGAGATTGCCCGCACGTTAGGGGATATCGAAAGCGATAGCGAAGGCAAGCGCACCAGCGACAGCCATGTCTGTGTGCTGGAGGCGGGCACCGGCACCGGCAAAACGCTGGCGTATCTGATCGCTGCATTACCCATTGCGAAAGCGCGTGGTAAGCGGCTGGTCATTTCGACCGCTACGGTTGCTTTGCAAGAGCAAGTGCTGAATCAAGACCTGCCCGCGCTTGCCAGCCATAGCGGTATTGCCTTTCGTTACGCGCTGGCCAAAGGTCGCGGCCGGTATGTGTGTGTGGCCAAGCTGGACCAGGTAATGGAAGGCGCTGAGCCTAACCCGACGCTTTCGCTATTCGAGCAGTCGCTGCAAACCGAAAGCAGCGATTTTACCGTGCTTGCCACTGATATGACGGACGCCTATGGGCAGGGTAAGTGGGAGGGCGGCCGCGATAACTGGCCCACCACCATTGATGATGCCCACTGGCGGCGGCTAACGGTAGACCACCGCCAATGCACCGGTAGGCGCTGTGGCCACTTTGGCGCCTGTGCTTTTTTTCGCTCGCGTCGTGATCTTGAAAATGCGGATGTTATCGTTGCCAACCATGACCTGGTGCTGGCGGATTTGGCGCTGGGAGGTGGGGCGATTTTGCCGGATCCTGCCGACTGCATTTTTGTCTTTGATGAAGGCCATCACCTGCCTGATAAGGCGCTTTCGCATTTCGCCCACCGGTTTGCCGTACACGGCTGTGTGCGTTGGTTAAACACGCTTAAAAGCAGTTTGACCGACCTGAATCAGGCGTTGGCGGTGCAGCCCACCATCGCGCGCTTACTGGCAAGCCTGCCCGAGGCCATCCATGGCCTGGAACCTGTACTAGGCGATGTGTTTAGCGTAGGGCACCAGCTGGCAGGGCGGCCCAATGGGCTGTCCGATGAAGAAAACACACTGCAATCGCGGTTTGAAAAAGGCCAGGTGCCTGATGCGCTGCGTGAACAGGCGCAGCAGCTACTGGTGATGTTTGCCACGCTCTCGCGCTGTCTGGAAAGCATCAGCGAGATTCTGCGTGAAAGCCTTGATCCTGATAAGCAGACCGGGCTTGATCGCGAACAAGCGGAAAGCTGGTTGCCACTGGTCGCCCTGCTGCATGGCCGCGCCCTGGAAGCCCACGCCTTATGGCAAGCGTTTAGTGAACAGGATGCCCCTAACGCGCCGCCAAGTGCTCGGTGGCTTACGCTAAGTCGGGTGGCGGGTGAGCCTGAGATTGAGTTTTCTGCAAGCCCTGTATCAGCGGCCCATACGCTTGCCAAGCATTTGTGGGGGCGCTGCCATGGCGCAGTGGTCACCTCGGCAACGCTGACGGCACTGGGTCGATTTGAACGCATTCAGGAGCGTGCCGGGTTGGCTAATCGGTACCGCTACCAGGCGTTGCCCAGCCCGTTTGATTATGCCAATGCGGTGCTGCGTGTGCCAAAGGAGGCGACGGACCCGGGTGATCGCGATGCACATGAAAATGCGATCGCTCAGTTTGTCACGCAATTGACCGAGAAGGAGGCGGCCCTGGTGCTGTTTTCTTCTCGTGCGCAGCTTCGCGCGGTAGAGAAAAGCCTGCCAGCGGCCATCAGAGAGCGGGTGCTTGCCCAGGATGCGCTGCCCAAAAGAGAGTTAATTGAGCGGCACCGCGCGGCGGTCGACAAGGGCAAAGGCAGTATTATTTTCGGACTAGCCAGTTTTGCTGAAGGGATTGATCTGCCTGGTGACTATTTGACCCACGTGGTGATCACGCGGCTGCCGTTTTCAGTGCCGGATGACCCGGTAGGGGCGACGCTTGCCGAATGGATCGAGAGCCAGGGCGGGAACTCGTTTATGCGCATTAGCGTGCCGGATGCCTCGATTAAACTGGTGCAGGCCTGTGGGCGACTGATTCGTAAAGAGAGCGACCAGGGGGTCATTACGTTGTTGGACAAGCGTGTGATTACCCGGCGCTACGGTCAGGCGCTACTGGATGCTTTACCACCATTCAGGCGCGAGATTCATCCATAAGTCATCTGTCATCCTCCCGCTATGGCTGACGCCATAGCGGGGCATGTGCGTGCGGTCGGGTTACTGCGCAATGCGCTTGGCAAGTACCGGTGCCAGCTTGTCGTTCATGCGGGTAAACGTTTCTACCGTCGTATCCCAGTCGATGCAGGCATCCGTAATGGAAACACCGTACTGCAGTTGGCTTAGGTCTGCGGGAACTTTTTGATTGCCCCAGCCGATATTGGATTCCACCATCAGGCCGATGATAGAGGTGTTGCCTTCAAGAATCTGGTTGGTCACGTTCTCCAATACCAACGGCTGTAAGGCCGCGTCTTTATTAGAGTTGGCGTGAGAACAGTCGATCATGATATTGGCAGAAAGGTTGGCTTTCTTAAGCTCTTTTTCAGCCAGCGTCACGCTAACACTGTCGTAATTGGGTTTGCCGTTACCGCCCCGTAGAACGACGTGGCCGTATGCGTTACCTCGGGTGCGAATAATGGCTACTTGACCGGCTGGGTTAATGCCCAGGAAGTTATGCGGGCTCGCCACGGACTGCAGCGCATTGATAGCGACGTCCAGGCTGCCATCGGTACCGTTTTTAAAACCGACCGGTGAGGAGAGGCCTGAGGCCATTTCGCGGTGGGTTTGTGACTCAGTGGTACGTGCACCAATCGCTGACCAACTGATACAGTCTTGCAGATATTGAGGCGAAATGGGGTCGAGTGCTTCGGTCGCCAGCGGCAAACCAATGTCCGCCAGGTCGACCAGCAGCTTGCGCGCAATATGCAGGCCTTCATCAATCTCAAAGGAGTCGTTGAGGTGCGGGTCGTTGATAAGGCCTTTCCAGCCGACCGTTGTGCGAGGCTTTTCAAAATACACGCGCATCACGATATAAAGACTATCGCTGACCTGGTCGGCCAGTTTGCGCAAGCGGCGGGCGTAATCCAGCGCTGCGTCTACATCGTGGATAGAGCAGGGGCCGACGACAACTAACAGGCGTGGATCTTTACCATCCAGAATATTCTGAATGGTTTGACGCCCTTCAATGACCGTACGTTCAGCGGTATCGGTAAGAGGAACCGCCCGCTTGAGTGCGTCGGGTGTGGTGAGGACATCCTGGGCGAGGACGTTAAGGTTATGGACCTGTTGTTCTGACATCTAGCTACCTATGCGTGCGCAGTGAGCGAAAAATAACGCCTACTATGGCGTGTCAGGGTGGTAAAAATCAATTCTTGAGGAACTTGAAAGCGTTGAGCAGTGTCAGCTTCAAGATTTTGCAAGTAGTGTGTAAGCGCTTGATGCCTCGTACAGAACGCGTAACACTTAGCGTTATGAATCATAAACACAGCGGCATATTGGTCGCCGCTGTCATCATTGTCATTAATTAATGCCCAAGGGACGCTATGCTGCTTGCTGTGAAGGCCCGCTCAAAAGGGGTGGCAGAAATAGGGCTCGACGCATGTCGTACGAGCTGGAGGGGCGTGTGAATGGGCACTCGGGAAACGGATCAACAGCTTGTCGAACGTGCCCAAAAAGGTGATACGCGCGCGTTTGATCTGCTGGTAAAAAAATACCAGCATAAAATTATTGGTTTGATCGGTCGCTACGTACACGATCACTCTGAGGTCCAGGACGTGGCCCAGGAAGCGTTTATCAAAGCCTATCGAGCGCTTGGTAAGTTTCGTGCTGAAAGTGCTTTCTATACCTGGATGTATCGCATTGCTATCAATACGGCTAAAAACCATCTGGTATCTCGGGGCCGACGGCCACCTGGTAGCGACCTGGACATTGTGGATGCAGAGCTTGTCGACCAGAGTGGCCGATTGGCAGATGCCGAGTCGCCAGAAGCTGCTATTGCACGTGATCAACTTGAAGCCGCCGTTTTTGAGGCGATTGAAAAGCTACCGGACGATCTACGTACGGCCATTACGCTGCGCGAACTGGACGGCCTTGCCTACGAAGATATTGCTCAGGTAATGCAGTGCCCAGTGGGGACTGTGCGTTCGCGGATTTTTCGCGCGCGTGAAGCGGTGGATGAACACATTCGACCGTTAGTGACGACTGCACGGAACAGTCGCGACGAATAGTGGTCGATAGAACTGAATAAACACAGTGCTGCTGGAAGTTGCAGGTAAAAGTTGCAGGTAACGGTCAGGACACAGAAAATTACGTTTTTCCTTTTTTTGTGAACTGTCTGGCAGGCAAGGCGTCATACTCATCAGTTGCTTTCGTTGAGCGGATGAGAACAAGCAGCCGTGACGCTTTAGAGCTACCATGTCGCATCAAGCGGCTGATGTACCAAAGAATGAGGCAGCATCATGCGAGGTGCGTTGCACTAAGCGAGTTGTTATCAGATCTTGGCCAGTGGAGTTGTTACAGCGGTCGCTGCTTATTTGCCGTGCTGCGGTAAGGCTTCATTTAACACAGTGTGAGGGTGTGAAGTATGAGTCAAAACACACGGGAATCGCTTTCAGCATTAATGGATAGCGAAAGTGATGAGCTGGAACTACGCCGAGTGTTGAAGGCACTGCCAAATGATGCTGATGCGGCAGATACGTGGCGACGTTACCACTTGGCTCGTAGCATGATGCAGCGTGAGCGGAGTGTTGATGTGAGCGCCGACGTTTCCGCCGGTATTATGGCGCGTTTACAGGATGAACCTGCTCCGATGATGGCTGACGCCCCAGCGTCAACCCCTGCTCGGTCAAGTAACATCTCTTTTGCTCGCGGCGCCGGTGTTGCAGCAGCGGTATCACTTATGGTGATTACTGGTGTTCAGTTCTTTGGTGCTGACGGTGAAAGTATTGAGCCAGGCAACACTGTTGCGGCAACGTCCTCGGCGGGCGGAGGTGCAGCGGGTCAGGTTCAGCCTGTCAACCTTGCCGCCTCGCAGCCAGCGTCAATGACCTCTGCCAGCATGCCGATGTTTGAACCAACGCCTTTTCGGGTTAATGGTCAAGCGCAAAACGGGCTAATGAACGTAAGCGAAACGGGCTTTGCTTCAGCCGCCGTGGCTCAAAGTGCTCCCGCACAGCAAGGTACCACTATTGATGTTGATCAGATCAGGCTTCTGCAGTCGTATCTGGAGCAGCATTCTCAGGGTGCCGCTTATGGCAATGGCGAAAGCTGGATGCCATTGATGCGTTCTTCTGTCACTGAACCACTAGGCCAACGCTAACATGTTATGACAATGTTTCCGGAGTGAGGCACCTGAATACGAATTTTAAACACGTATTCGTAAGGTATAACTCGGGAAAATGCCTTGGTTTCGAGATAGGTATTTGAAAGATGGCAGGTAACAGCAGGCTAAGAGTGGCTACCGATAGATAAGGGAATAAACCCGCATGATGGTGACCTGGCGAAACAGGTGGATGGCTTCTGCTGCGTTATTGAGCATTAGCCTGTTGCCTTTACAGCTCTATGCACAAACTGATGAACGGGGCATGTGTGCGGATGTGCCCTCTGAAAATGCATCTGGCAATGTTCAGGTGTGGCTGGAAAGAAGTTTACAGGCGAGCCATTGTTATACGTTTCAAGCGCGGGCCGTGGTGATTAATGCCATTGATGTGCGCACGCTAGCGCTTTCTCATCGCATTCAGGATGGTGTTCGCCAGCAAGTTGTTCAACAGCTTGATGGCCCCTCTGTAAGCGTCGAGCGTCGCTCCCGCGTAGGACAGCTGGCTTGGTCAGAAAAAAGCGAAAACGGTGCGTTCCCTTCTCTGGAAGGGTGGGTTGACCACGCTTCTCAGTTTTACGATATTTCGCTGGATGAAGACGTCCGAGTCGCTGGGCGCGAGGCGGCAACGCTTCGATTTGAGCCGCATGACCAGCAGCGTTATACCCATGAGTGGTGGTTGGATAATGCAACTGGCTTATTGTTAAAACACGTGCTAAGCGATTCAACGGGTCGTATTTTAGAAACCTTTCAAATAACACAATTAAATGAGCCCGAGCGTTATGCAGGTCAGGTTGTCATTGATGCGTTGCCCGTCAGCACAGAGCCCGCTTGGCAGCCTTCATGGCTGCCCGAAGGGTTTGTCGCTCAGCCGACATTCTCCCAGGATGACGAGGCGCATCAGCGTTTGTATAGCGACGGTTTGGCCACCATTAGCATTTTTGCCGAGCCTCAAGCGGGGCCGCAAGATTTGAATCGCGGCGTCCACCAAATTGGTGTTTCGTCGATAGCGGTTGACGAATATGCTGAAGGCGAGCAGTACTGGCAGCTCGTCGGTATTGGTGAAGTTCCCCCTTCAATGCTTCAGCGTATTGTTCAATCGGTTGAGTTTGACTAAATTTTCTTATGTACATTGTGCGCATGATCTACAGCTCAATCAGTCCAGCCAAGGTATTAATGCGTTGATGAAATCTGAAAGTGATGCCTTGCTGCGTGCCGGTCGCGTTGTTGGCTACACCCCGCGAGGGCTGTTAGTCGATGTGTCGGTTAAAGAGAGTTGCCAGCAGTGTGCCCAGGGCCGTGGATGTGGCATGGGCGTGTTGGCGCGTCAGCAGCATCAGCGTATTGAAGTCAAAACCCCTTATGCCCCCACTCAACTTTGCGAACACTACCCGCTTGGCACAAGCGTAACGCTTACTCTTGGCCGTTCCGATATTACCCTGTTAGCCTTGCTTGTCTATGCGCTGCCGTTATTGGTTGCGCTACTGTTATCAGGAGGGGTTGCAGCGTTAGGCGGGGCTGAGTGGTGGGCACCCGCCAGTTTTTTTATGACGTTGTTCATTGGGTGTGGGATTTTAAAAAAATTGCTTAGCGGGCGAACGGAACGCTTTCGCCCTCAATTGGTCAGTTAGGCGTCCTGCATCTCATGGTGAGTTGCACTTCCTTCGTTTGATGTCTGCTTTATTAGGAGCTCTTACATGAAGCGCTTGGTTCTTCCTTCCGCATTATGGCTATGCATGGCCACATTATTGATGATAGGCCAAAATGCCTATGCCTATAATTTACCCGATTTCACAGAGTTGGTTGAAGAGGCCGCGCCAGGCGTTGTCAATATTTCAACCAGCCGTACCGTGCAACGCAGTAGTGGCCCTTCAATGGGTGGGTTCGGTGGGCAAGAGATACCTGAGATTTTCCGGCATTTTTTCGGCGATAGTTTTCCAGCCCCGCCAGGTAGTGGCGGACAAGGGCGTGGTGAAGAGCGTCAGTCGCTGGGGTCTGGGTTCGTGATTAGCGATGATGGCTATATCATGACTAACGCCCACGTTGTCCAGGATGCTGACGAGATATTGGTGCGCTTGAATGACCATCGAGAGCTTTCCGCTGAGTTGGTTGGCAGCGATGCTCAGACCGACGTTGCACTTTTAAAAATTGATGCTTCTGAATTACCGGTCTTGAATCTTGGCAATTCTGACGATCTTAAAGTGGGTGAGTGGGTAGCCGCGATTGGCTCTCCGTTCGGGTTTGATCATTCCGTCACTGCAGGCATTATCAGCGCGATTAATCGCACATTGCCGCGTGATGCCTACGTTCCTTTTATTCAAACGGATGTGGCGATCAACCCAGGTAATTCCGGTGGGCCGCTGTTTAATCTTGACGGAGAAGTCGTCGGGATTAACTCGCAAATCTTTACCCGTAGCGGCGGCTTTATGGGGCTTTCATTTGCGATACCCATTAATGTCGCCATGGACGTTGCTGATCAACTGCGTGAAGAGGGGCGCGTTGATCGCGGTTGGCTAGGCGTCATGATTCAACCTGTATCTCAGGATTTGGCCGAATCCTTTGGTATGGAAAACGCAAGTGGGGCGCTCATTGCTGATCTTGACCCGGAAGGCCCTGCGGCGCAAGGCGGCTTGCGTGCTGGCGACGTGATTACTGGCGTCAATGGCGAAGAGGTTGATCGCTCAAGCACGCTGCCGCGCTTAATTGGCCGTGTTACGCCTGGAAGTGATGTGGAGCTTACCTTAATGCGCGATGGCGAAGAGGTAACGGAGACGGTAGCGCTGGGACATTGGCCCGATTCCGAAGCAGCCACACAGGGTGATGAAAGCAACAATCAGGTGCGTTTGGGCATTTCGGTTGCCGAGTTGGATGACGCGATGCGAGAGCGCCTAAATATTGAGGGGGGCGTTGCAGTGCGTCAGATTGAGCCTGGTAGCGTTGCCGCTCAAGCGGGCCTCCGTGTTGGCGATGTACTGGTAAGTGTTGATCACCGCAGCGTGTCTTCTCCGGATGAGTTGTTAGACATTGTCGAACAGCTACCCAGTGATCGGGCAATTCCAGTGCGTGTTTACCGTGAGGGGCGCTCACTGTTTTTAGCTTTACGCCTGGAATAAGACCTTCTCTGCCTACCCAGTCCGGCGGTTCTCGCCGGACTGCTGTTCCTATCCCGCACATATCGCTACAATAGCGCTTATCTTTTTAACGGAAATAGGCAAAGTGGCCAACATGCCAGCTGTTTTCGGGCTTTAAACTCTCGAGGCGGCTGGTAATAAAGCCGCTTACGTACCACTAAGGCAGACCACTCTCGATGTCCCACGACGTTTCTAGCAGTAATTTAAAGAATATAAGAAACTTCTCAATTATCGCTCATATCGATCACGGGAAATCAACGCTCTCTGATCGCTTGATCCAAACCTGCGGTGGATTGACCCAGCGTGAGCTTAAAGAGCAAGTGCTCGACTCCATGGACATTGAGCGCGAGCGTGGTATCACCATTAAAGCGCAATCGGTGACGCTCGATTACACTGCGGCCGATGGCGAGGTGTATCAGCTTAATTTCATCGATACGCCAGGCCACGTGGATTTCTCCTACGAAGTATCGCGCTCACTGTATGCCTGCGAAGGGGCGCTGCTGGTCGTAGATGCGGGCCAAGGAGTTGAGGCGCAGTCGGTAGCTAACTGCTATACCGCCATCGAGCAGGGCCTGGAAGTATTGCCGGTCCTCAATAAAATCGATTTACCCCAAGCCGACCCGGACAAGGTGGCGCAAGAGGTTGAGGAAATCATTGGTCTCGACGCCACAGACGCTTGCCAGGTGTCCGCCAAAAGCGGTATCGGCATTGAAGGACTGCTTGAACGTTTGGTGCGTGATATTCCGCCGCCTAAAGGTGATCGGAATGCCCCCCTGCAAGCATTGATCATTGACTCCTGGTTTGATAACTATCTGGGCGTAGTCTCGCTAGTGCGCTTGTTTGATGGCACGCTGCGCAAGGGCGACAAGATCCGTATCAAGTCAACGGGCCGCGACTGGAACGCCACTGAAGTGGGCATTTTTACTCCATTGCGCAAAGAGACCAATATCCTGCGCGCGGGTGAGGTGGGCTTTATTGTCGCAGGCATTAAAGAGATTCACGGTGCGCCGGTGGGTGACACTATCACGCATACCAAAACGCCCGACGTGCCGCGTCTGCCTGGTTTTCAGAAGGTGAAGCCTCAGGTGTATGCTGGGATGTTCCCCGTCAGTGCTGATGACTACGAAGACTTCCGGGATGCGCTTGAAAAGCTCGCGCTTAACGATGCCTCTTTAGAGTATGAACCGGAAAACTCGGATGCCCTGGGCTTTGGTTTTCGCGTCGGTTTCCTGGGCACGCTCCACATGGAGATTATCCAGGAGCGGCTTGAGCGCGAATACAATATTGACCTGATTACCACGGCACCGACCGTGGTATACGAGCTTGCGATGAAGAATGGTGATGTCACTTACATCTCCAACCCCTCCAAACTGCCGGATATGGCAGACGTGGATGAGATGCGTGAGCCCATCGTGAGGGCCAGTATTCTGGTGCCTCAGGAGTTTGTGGGTAACGTCATTACCGAGTGTGAGCAGCGCCGCGGTACCCAGAAAGACATGCAGTTCCTGGGTAACCAGATTCAGTTAGCCTATGAGTTGCCGATGTCGGAAGTGGTCATGGACTTCTTCGACCGTCTGAAATCCATCTCCCGCGGTTACGCGTCGCTTGAGTACAATTTCGAGCGTTTCGAAGCGGCCAAGCTGGTGCGCCTGGACGTGCTGATCAATAGCGAAAAGGTAGATGCCCTCGCGGTGATTATTCACCGTGATCATGCCCATAGTCGCGGCCGGCTGCTGGTCGAAAAAATGAAAGAGCTGATTCCGCGCCAGATGTTTGACGTGGCCATTCAGGCCGCTATCGGTGGCCAGGTAGTGGCGCGCTCTACCGTAAAAGCCCTGCGTAAAAACGTAACGGCAAAATGTTATGGCGGTGATGTAAGCCGTAAGAAAAAACTGCTGGAAAAACAGAAAGCCGGTAAAAAACGGATGAAGCAGGTGGGGCGCGTTGAAATTCCCCAGGATGCCTTCCTCGCTGTGCTCAAGGTTAACGACTAGGGAAGGTTTCCTTTATGGATTTTTCATTACTGCTGGTACTGGCCGTTGTAATTTCAGGGGTCGTTTATTTTATCGATGTGATTTGGCTGCGGCCTAAGCGTCGTGAGCGGTTGGCGAAAGCAGAGGAAGCCGCTGCTGGGAACATCGACGCACCAACACAGGAAAAACTTTTAAAAGAGCCTTGGCCGGTCGATTATGCGCGCTCTTTTTTCCCGGTACTTCTGGTGGTATTGGTAGTACGCAGTTTTATTGTCGAACCGTTTCAAATTCCCTCGGGTTCAATGCGGCCTACGCTGGAAGTAGGCGATTTTATCCTGGTGAACAAGTTTGCCTACGGCTTGCGTTTGCCGGTGGTTCACAACCGTATTTTGGAGGTTGGTGAGCCTGAGCGTGGCGATGTGATGGTGTTTCGCTTCCCGGATGAGCCATCGGTCAACTTTATCAAACGGGTGGTAGGCCTTCCGGGCGACCGTATTCGCTACGAAGATAAACAGCTTTATGTGAACGGCGAACTGGTCACTAAAACGTTATTGGAAGAAGGCCCCGATGCCTCGCCACAAGAGCTATTATTAGAAGAGCAGTTGGGTAGCGTGCGCCATACTATCTACAACAACCCCCGCGACCCAGGGCCGCAAATGCGCGAAGTTGAAGTGCCTGAAGGTCACTACTTCATGATGGGCGATAATCGCGATCACTCCAACGATAGCCGTTACTGGGGGTTTGTGCCGGAAGAGAATATTGTGGGTCGTGCATTTGCTGTTTGGATGCATTGGGACGGCGGGTTGCCCAGCTTTAATACGGTGCGACGGATTGAATGAATAAGTTTATGTCAGCCCTGGTTAGTCATGTCACTAATAGTTAACGTCAATGACGTAGGAGCCTTGTGAGTAATCCTTTAAACGCTTTTTGCCGACGAATCGGCCATACCTTTGGCGACGAGACGCTCTTGGAACTGGCCATGACGCACCGAAGCTACGGTGGTCGTAACAATGAGCGCCTGGAATTTCTGGGTGATTCAATTGTTAATTTCGTTATCGCAGAAGCCTTGTTTCAACGTTTCCCTCAAGCGCGGGAAGGGCAGTTATCGCGCCTTCGCGCGCGTTTGGTGAAAGGCCAAACGCTTGCTGAGCTCGCCCGTGAAATGACCTTTGGAGAATGCTTGCGCTTGGGGTCGGGGGAAATGAAAAGCGGAGGGCATCGCCGTGAGTCGATTCTCGCCGATGCGGTTGAAGCGATAATTGGTGCCATTTACCTGGACGCCGGCATGGATGTTGTCCGGGAACGCGTGCTTTCCTGGTACGCCGAGCGTCTAGAGAATATCTCGTTACAAGATACCCAGAAAGACCCTAAAACACGCTTACAAGAGTTTTTGCAGTCGCGTCAGTCAGCGCTGCCGCGCTATGAAGTGGTCTCTGTAAAGGGCGAGGCGCATGCCCAGACCTTTACCGTGGAGTGCTACATTGAGCTACTAAGCAAGCATACCACCGGTAAAGGCCCTAGTCGCCGCCATGCTGAACAGCAAGCGGCAGAAGAAGCGCTTTCGTACCTTGAGAAAAAACCAGGAGACAAATCATGAGCCAATCCTGCGGCTTTGTGGCCATTGTTGGACGGCCTAACGTAGGCAAATCAACCCTCATGAATCGTATTCTGGGGCAAAAAATCTCGATTACCTCGCGGCGTCCGCAAACCACGCGCCATCAGGTAATGGGTATTAAAACGGTTGAAGATACGCAGTTTATTTACGTGGATACACCGGGCATGCACATCATGTCCAAAGACCGTAATAAAGCCATCAACCGCTTTATGAACCAGGCGGCTACCCAAGCACTTCGTGATGTTGACTGTGTGGTATTTATTATTGATCGTACCCGCTGGACTGACGAAGACCAGGCCGTGCTCAAGCGTCTTGAGCATGTTAAGGCACCGGTTATTCTGGCCGTCAATAAGGTGGATCGTCTACAGGATAAGGGCGAGTTACTACCCTGGCTTGCTGAAGTGGGCGCGCGGCGTGAGTTTGCAGCCGTTGTACCTATTTCAGCCAAGCACGGCACCCAGGTAGAAACGCTGGAAGAGGAAGTGGCTAAACATCTGCCAGAAAGCGTGCACTTCTTTCCGGAAGACCAGATTACCGACAAGAGCCTGCGCTTTATGGCCGCTGAGCTGGTGCGTGAAAAAGTCATGCGTCAGTTGGGTGACGAGTTGCCCTACCAGATGACCGTTGAAATTGAAGAGTTCCGTGAAGCCGGGCGCGTCACGCATATCAGCGCGCTGATTCTGGTGGAACGCCAAGGGCAGAAAGTCATCCTGATCGGCGAAAACGGTGACCGGATCAAGAGCATCGGCCGCGAGGCGCGCCTGGATATGGAGCGCGTGCTGGGTACCAAGGTCATGCTTAATATGTGGGTCAAGGTGAAGCGCGGTTGGTCTGATGACGAGCGTGCCTTGAAAAGCCTGGGTTACGACCTCGATTGAGTGTCGCAATGTCAGCGGAACCCGCTTTTTTACTGCATCGTAAACCCTACCGTGAAACCAGCGCGTTAGTCGATTTACTGACGCTTAATAATGGCCGTATCCGCGCCGTTGCCCACGGAGGGCAGCGGCCGGGGTCCAAGTCGCGTCAACGACTACAGCCGTTTACGCCGCTGTTTGTTAGCTGGCGCGGCGAACGCGATTTGAAACGCCTCACGTTGATGGAGTCGCGTGGACAAACGGCATTACTGGCAGGAGAGGGGCTCCTATGCGGTCTTTACGCGAATGAAATCGCCACCCGGCTGCTGCCCCTGGAACTTGCTGCGCCCGATGTTTTTGCCTTCTATACGGCGCTGCTTGAAGCGCTGCCAATGCCTTCCAAGCGCGCTCTTGCCTTGCGGCGGTATGAGTGGGCATTGCTGGATGCGCTTGAAGCTACCCCGCGTTTTTGTACGCCAGATAATAATGTGCTGGACCCGCAAGCCCGCTATCGGTTTGATGCACAAAGCCGTGCTTTTCTTCCCGCAGAGCAGGGGCTTGAAGGGCGTGCATTGCGTTATATTGAGCAGGGTGACTGGCAACATGCGGGGCTAGCAAGCGTTCTTAAGTCAGTCATGCGGGCGGCACTAGCACCGCATTTGGGGTCTGCTGCGCTGCGCTCTCGGGAGCTAATGATGGCACTGGCCCGCCGGCGTCAGCCATAGTTCATGCTTATGACTTTTTTGGAATGGAGATAGTTATGCATCCTCCGCGTATTCTACTGGGCGTTAATATCGACCATATCGCCACGCTGCGTCAGGCACGTGGTACCCGCTACCCGGACCCGGTACAGGCTGCTTTGTTGGCTGAAGAAGCGGGCGCAGATGGCATTACGGTGCATTTACGCGAAGACCGCCGCCATATACAGCTTCGCGATGTCAGGCTGTTGGCGGACGTGTTGAATACCCGTATGAATTTAGAGATGGCAGTGACCGAAGAGATGCTCGCGTTGGCTGAAGAGGTGCGCCCTGCACACGTATGCCTGGTACCTGAAAAACGCGAAGAACTTACCACAGAGGGCGGTCTGGATGTGGTCGGTAGTTTTGATGCGGTTGCCAAAGCGTGCGAGCGGCTGAAAAACGCAGGCTGTGACGTATCGCTGTTTATTGATCCTGATGAAGCGCAAATTGATGCGGCTCATCGCGCTGGTGCCCCAACGATTGAACTGCACACCGGTGCTTATGCAGAAGAGAAGCTGGGGAGTGACGCCGCAAATGCTGAGTATCAGCGTTTAACCGCAGCAGCGACTCAGGCCGTTTCCTTGGGGCTGGTGGTTAACGCTGGGCATGGCCTTCATTACCATAATGCAGAAGCGATAGCCGCACTACCTGGGGTGAATGAGCTGAATATCGGGCACGCCATTATTGCTCGCGCGCTGTTTGTTGGCCTCAAAGAGGCTGTTCAGGAAATGAAGCGGCTTATTATTGCAGGCCAGGAAGCGGGGTTGATGGCGGCTTTAGATGCTCACGATCATGAACATAGCCATGAGCATGCAGATGAGCATACGCATGGTCATCATGACTGCTGTGGTCACTAACAGATGATTGTGGGGATTGGTTCCGATATTGCCCGGGTGGCGCGTTTTACCCGGGCAGTTGAGCGTCATGGGCCACGTTTTGCTCAGCGTATTTTGGGAGCTGACGAATACGCGATATGGCAGCAAAAAGGCGAACCGGTGGCTTACTTGGCGAAAAGATTTGCCGCTAAAGAAGCGTTTGTAAAAGCACTAGGGCTTGGCCTTCGAGGCGGCATGCAGTGGGGGGACATCCAAGTGGTTAATGACCCCTTGGGGAAGCCCTTTTTGCAGTTGAGCCATGAGGCCAAGCGGCTAATGCAGGCATCCGGCGCGACGACCAGCCATATCACGCTAAGTGATGAAGCGGAGTACGCGGTTGCCTTTGTCATTCTGGAGCGTTAGCCCCATCGGCCAGCCTGCTTCGATGAGTACGCAAGCGTGCCATTGCGGTGTACAACGCTTCCAGGAGGCTCTCCACATGACTGAGCCCGCTGGTGCGTAACCGCGTCTCAAGGGTTTCTACCAATAGGGCTAGCTCAGGTGCGCCGCAGTAACGGCTTGCTCCATTGAGCCCATGCACCCAGTCCAGCAGCATCGCCAGGTTTTTCTGGGCATAGGCGGCACGCATTTGCGTTTCTGTTTCATCCAGGCTGTCAATCAGGCGTATAAGCTGTGCATAGGCAACGCTCTCTTTGCCGCCCGCAAGCTGTGTGCCCATGGTTAAATCGACGGCCGCGAGTGCTTCACTGGCAAATTCAGTAGTGTCTTTTCGTTGCAAGGTTGCCGTTGATGTCACGGTAGGCAGAGAAGGGGGTACGGCCAAAAAACGCAGCAACAGCTGTTGTAGCTGCGCCTCATCAACAGGCTTTATCAGTACATCATCCAGCCCAGCCGCCAGCCACTGCTGACGTTCACTGCTTAAAGCATGAGCGGTTACCGCAATAATAGGGCAGCGTGACCAGTGATTATTGATACGGCGCAGTGCCTGACTGGTTTCAACGCCGTCCATACCCGGCATACGAATATCCATTAGCACCATGTCAGCCGTGTAATTAACTGCCAAGGCAAGCGCTTCATGCCCGCTATCGGCAAGCGTAATACGCAGTTGATCCGTTTCAAGCAGCGCCTTAAGCAGCTCACGGTTGGAGGCATTGTCGTCAACAATCAAAATATCAATGACGGAAGGGTCCGTAGGCGGAGGCGCTTTTGATTGAGCGGACGCTATTTCTTTATCTGCAGGCTGCAGTAAATGGCGCAATGTCGTGACCAGCTGAGCGCGAGTGAAAGGTTTGCAGAGCATTTCCCCGCCATGAGGAAGCTCCCAAGGCGGTAAGTCATAGCTGGTGGTGTTTGCCAGAATCAATACGGGGCAGGCGGCTTGCTCAATCAAATCTCGCCAGTAGTCTCTCCTCTCTATTTCGAACTCATCTTGATCCAGGCATAACATCAGTAGGTCTTCGGGCTCATTAGCGGTAAAGGCGACGGGAATAGCCCCCCAGCGCTCTAGCAAGTACTCAAGCGTATTGCGAGTAGGCGTATGGGTTTCATAAAGACGTACGACCGGGCTTTTCAGAGTAAGCTCTGCGGGGCGTTCGCCGCTTTGGTTAGCCAGTAGTGGAAGAGTAAATGAGAACGTTGAGCCGTGGCCTACCTCGCTTTCCACGCTGATAGTGCCGCCCATTCGCTCAATCAACTGGCGGCAAATCGATAAGCCCAGCCCGCTACCGCCAAATTGGCGTGAATGGCTGGGTTTTGCCTGGGAAAAAGCGCTAAAAAGCTGTTTTTGATGCTCTTCGCTCAAACCAATGCCGGTATCACTAACACTGATACGCAGTACCACGTGCTGGCCTTCCTGGGTGTCGAGCATCACACGAACAATAACGTCGCCTTCGTGGGTAAACTTGAGTGCATTGCCGACCAGGTTACTAAGCACCTGATGAATACGCAGCGGGTCGCCGCTAAGCGGCGTAGGCACATCATCGTAAATCATTGCCACCAAGTGCAGATGTTTACGTTGCGCCTCAGGCGCATGCAGGCCAATTACTTCATCCAAAAGCGATACAATATCAATGTCGACTTCTTCAAGTGTGAGGCGATTTGCTTCAAGCTTGGAAAAATCGAGCACGTCATTGACGAGCATTAGCAGGTTGTCGCAGGCACGGTGAACGTGCTCTAACCACCCCTGTTGGCGGTTATCCAACCTGGAGCGGCTCAGTAACCGGCAAAAACCGATAATGCCATTGAGTGGCGTGCGTATCTCATGGCTCATATTGGCTAAAAATTCGGATTTAACGGCATTCGCACGGAGCGCGCTGCGGTGGGCCAGGTCGAGCTTGATATTTTGCTCTTCAATGGTTTCCATTGATTCCTGCAATTCGCTGGTCGCCTGCTCAATCTGGGTCTGCATATCGCGCTGCGACTGCTGAAAGTGCTCAGCCAGGCTATTCACATGAACGGCTAGTTGGCGAAGTTCGCTTGGCCGTGCAGGCGTTAATTGCAGCCGATAGTCGCCACGAGATAAGCGATATAAGGCCTGGTTAGCTTCCTCAATAGGCCGGGAAATATACCGACTGACAGCAAAGGCACCCAGAAACAGCAGTAGCCCTAATAGCATGCCGCCCAGGCTTAAACTGGCCAACAGTTTGTAGCGTTCAAGCGTCAAAGGGCGGGCGTTTGCCTCGGCTTCAAGCCAGCCCACCCCGGTCGGGTTTATGTTGGGGAGCACGCTATCAAGAGGGACTAGAAGTCGCCAAATATGCTCTTCTTCTTCTATCAGGGGAGCGCTGGGCGCTGTTAAACGTAGCTGAGGCGGGGTGGAGCGGCCTAACACGAACAAACGGTTACCTTGCTCATCGAAGAGGCTGACAGAACTAAGCCCATAGCGGTCCAACAGCCGTCGAGAAAGCCTTTCCATACGCTGAAAGTCTGCGTCTGCCATGGCAAGCTGGAAACTGGGGGTTAATAGCTCACCGGCATCTTTAAGTCGCTCGTGAAGCGCCGCACGTTCAGCCGTATCACTTTGCACCATGAGCAAAATAGCCATCATGGCGTACACCAGAAGCGGAAAGCCAAGTAGCGCGAACAGCAAACGCGTGTTTAAAGACATGGAAGAAACTCGTTGATTCAATGTGGTTGCCTGTCCAGCGTACGACAGCACCGATATAATGCAGCATAACGGTAATGATAAGGAACGTGTGATGAATTATCCCATGCTAGAGGATGTGGTTGGCAACACTCCCTTGGTGCGTTTGAAGCGGATCACTGCTGGGCGCAACAATACGCTGTTGGCGAAGCTTGAAGGCAACAATCCCGCTGGTTCGGTAAAGGATCGTCCCGCGCTTTCGATGTTGAATGAAGCGGAAGCGCGTGGAGAAATAAAGCCAGGCGATACCCTGATCGAGGCAACCTCGGGAAATACCGGTATTGCGCTCGCCATGGCGGCGGCTATCAAAGGCTACACCATGGTCCTGGTGATGCCTGAAAATGCCTCCGAGGAGCGTAAGCAGGCCATGGTGGCTTACGGCGCCACGCTGATTTCTGCCAGTAAGGCCGGTGGTATGGAGGAGGCCCGGGATATTGCCGATGCCATGATTGAACGGGGCGAAGGCAAGCCGCTGAACCAGTTTTCCAATCCAGACAACCCCTTGGCGCACTACCGTACAACGGGGCCTGAAATATGGCAGCAAACCCAGGGGGAGGTTACCCATTTTGTAAGCTCCATGGGCACCACCGGCACTATCATGGGCGTATCTCGCTACCTTAAAGAGCAGAACGACGCTATTCAGATTGTCGGCTTGCAGCCCTCCGATGGCGCCAGCATTCCCGGTATTCGCCGTTGGCCGCAGGCGTACCTGCCCGAGATTTTTGAAGCTCCGCGAGTAGATATTACGCTGGATATTAGCCAGCAAGAGGCTGAAAGCAACATGCGCCGTTTGGCCCGTGAAGAGGGCATTCTAGCGGGTGTTTCATCGGGCGGCAGCCTGGCGGGTGCGTTGCGTATTGCGGAACAGGTCGAAAACGCGGTCATCGTGTTTGTTGTGTGTGATCGGGGGGATCGTTACCTCTCAATGGGCCTATTCGGCCCGGAGCTATAAATGGCCATGCTGGGTAAGCGGCGTCCATCGCGCGCTGCATCAGGCAAGTCAGGGCTGGTACGCAAGCCCGCTGCTAAGTCAACAAGCGCTTCTGATACTAGTGATGCGCTGGTGGTTGAGCGATTGGCGCATGATGGCCGGGGAGTTGCGCATGACGCCACAGGTAAAACCGTGTTTATTGACCGGGCGCTTCCCGGCGAGCGTGTTGACGCTGCCGTGCATGTCAACCGCAAACGTTTTGATGAAGCGCATGTAAAAGCGCTGCTGGACCGTTCGCAACAGCGCGTTGAGCCCCCCTGCGTTTATTTTGGCCAGTGCGGTGGTTGCCAATTGCAACATATGGCGATTGAGGCGCAGCGCACGCATAAACAAGACGTACTGTGCGAGCTGTTTGCTCGCCAGGGTATTGAGCTTGGCACTCCCCATCTGCTTCATGGCAGTACGGAGCACTATCGCCGCCGAGCGCGACTCGGCGTAAAAATAGATGGGCAGGGTAACGTGCTGCTGGGGTTTCGCGCAGCCCATAGTCATCGGTTAGTCGATATTCATCAGTGCCACGTATTGGTGGAGCCCTTGCAAGCGCTTTTGCCTCCCTTGAGGGCCTTGTTAGCAACGCTTGAGGCGCCGCGTCTGGTGGGCCACATCGAACTCTTGGCGACTGCGTCGGAATGCGTGCTGTTGGTTCGCCAGTTGAAAGCACATGCGCTGGATGCCGAGCGCTGGCAGGCATTTGCCAGGCAGCAAGGGGTTGCGCTTGGCGCGTGGCTGGGCCGCGAGTCTGCCTGCCTACACTGGTACAGCGCTGAACCGGTGCTGGAAGAGACCCTGCAGATAGAAGGCCAACCACCGCTCACGCTCACCTTTGCTCCCGGTGATTTTTTACAGGTCAATGCTGACGTCAATCAACAAATGGTGGCGCACGTGGTGAAATGGCTGGCTCCTGCGCCTGGCCAGCATGTTATGGACCTGTTTGCCGGAATGGGTAACTTTAGCCTGCCCATCGCCTCAAGCGGTGCCAAAGTACATGCCGTTGAAGGCAGCGCTTCAATGGTGGCGCGCATCAGCAGTAATGCAGCGCGTAACCGGCTAGAGGTAAGTGCTCAACAGGCTGATTTAAGCGATAGCACAGCGGTTGAAGCCTTGTTGAAAACTCAGCAGCACTTGGACGCACTGGTGCTGGACCCACCGCGTAACGGTGCAGAAACAGTGTGCAAGGCACTGGGCCGTTATCCTGTACCCAGGCTTGCGTATGTGTCGTGTGACCCGGCAACGCTTGCTCGTGATGCGGCGCATCTGGTTCGTGCAGGCTATCGTATTAAGCAAGTAGCAGTGGCGGATATGTTCCTGCACACTGCACATATGGAATCGCTTATGCTTTTCGAGTACGAAGGCTAGTCCGCCTATCGCATCAAGCCACGGTATTCGCCGTCAAGATGAATACCCTGAAGGGATGAGTAAGAGTCATGGTGAAAGTGCGTGAAGACCAGCCGCTAATGGATAGCGGCAGGGTAGACATACAACAATGGTTAACGCGCCTGCAAGAAGATGTGCGTCTAAGTGATCCTGAGCGCCTTATTGAAGCCTGCGAACTGGCAGAGCAACTCGAACGTGAGGCGCCTCGTACTCATCGTGAATGGTTATCTCCTGGTTCAAGCTTTCGTATGGGGCTTGAAATGGCAGACATTTTGGCAGACCTAACGCTTGACCAGGCGACCCTGGAAGCGGCAGTGCTCTATCGCGCCGTGCGCGAAGGTCTGTTGAGTCTGGAGGCCGTCTCCAAGCGGTTTGGCAGTGAAGTTGCCAGGTTAATTGATGGCGTCCTGCAAATGGCCGCCATCAGCTATCCACTCGCGCCCAACCACGGTATGGCACAGCATAACCAGCAGGAAAACCTGCGTAAAATGCTGGTCAACATGGTGAGCGATGTTCGCGTTGCGCTTATTAAAATCGCCGAGCGCACCTGTGCGCTGCGTCAGGTCAAGGATGCTCCGCTTGAAAAATGTCTGCAGGTAGCCCGCGAAGTCGCCGACATTTATGCGCCCCTCGCGCATCGCTTAGGGGTGGGGCAAATCAAGTGGGAACTTGAAGACCTGTCGTTTCGCTATTTGCACGAAGATGAGTACAAGGCGATCGCCAAGCTGCTTGCTGAGAAGCGCTTGGATAGAGAGCACTATATCCGCGACGTGGTCGAAACGATTAAAACGTTGATGGAAGCCCAGCATATTACCCATCATGACGTGAGCGGCCGAGCCAAACATATTTACTCGATCTGGCGTAAAATGAAGCGCAAAGGGATCGATTTTTCTGACGTACACGACGTTCGTGCGGTGCGTATTTTGGTGCCAGAGGTCACCGACTGTTACACCGTATTAGGAATTGTGCATTCGCGCTGGCACCATGTTCCAGACGAATTTGACGACTATATCGCCAACCCTAAAAAGAACGGCTATCAATCGCTTCATACCGCAGTGGTCGGGCCTGAGAATAAAGTCCTCGAAATTCAAATCCGCACGTTCGCCATGCATGACGACGCAGAACTCGGGGTATGTGCCCACTGGCGTTATAAAGGGCACGATACCAACGCGAAAAGCCGTAGCTACGAAGAAAAAATTGCCTGGCTGCGTCAAGTGCTTGAGTGGCAGGACGAAGTGGGTGATTTTGGTGATCTGCGCGAAGGGCTTTCAAGTGACGTGGCCCCCGACCGCAACTATGTCTTTACGCCTGACGGTCATGTGATCGACTTGCCGCGTATTGCCACCCCGATTGATTTTGCGTATCGGGTTCATACCGAAATTGGCCACCGCTGCCGGGGCGCCAAAATTAACGGGCGCATTGTTCCGCTGACCTATGAGCTTAAAACGGGCCAGCAGGTGGAAATTCTTACCGCCACCAAAGCCGGGCCAAGCCGCGACTGGCTCAATCCTAATCTTGGCTATGTGCGCACGTCACGAGCGCGCGCCAAAATTCAGGCATGGTTTAAGCATCAGGCCAGAGGCCAAAACCTGGAAGAGGGCCGGGTACTTTTTGAGCGAGAAATGCGCCGTCTTGATGTCGACCAGTTGGATCTCCCCAAATTGGCCGACGCGGTTAATTATCAAAACGCTGATGATATGTATGCCGCTATCGGGGCAGGCGACCTGCGTATTGGGCAGGTACTACACCAGGCCCAGCAGTTATTTGGCGAGACTGACGATCAGGAACAGCTGGAACGTTTACTTGCCAAACCGCGCAAACAGCCGAGCAAGCCCTCTAAAAGTGACATTACCGTGCTTGGCGTGGGCAATCTTAAAACCAGCATGGCTAACTGCTGCCGCCCCGTTCCGGGTGAGCCGATTGTGGGGTTTATCACCCAAGGGCGAGGGGTTACCGTACACCGTCAGGACTGCAACAATATCCTCCAACTGCGTATGGAAGAGCCCCAACGTATCATTGAAGTAGAGTGGGGCGAGCGCGCTCATACGCGTTATCCGGTCACTATCGAAATCCAGGCCTGGGACCGCTCGGGCCTCCTGCGCGATGTGACGGGCCTTCTAGGCAATGAGAAAGTCAATGTGCTGGCGGTGAATACGCTAACGGATACCAACGAAGGCATCGCTCGCCTGAGGATTACGTTAGAAGTGGATGGACTTGAATCTTTGGGGCGGCTCTTCTCACGTATTCAGCAACTGCCCAATGTGACCGAAGTGCGCCGCCTGCGAAACGCAGACCCTGAAAAAGGTGCCTAATATGGAGCGGCTTGATGCGCTATGATCTGGATGACCTGCTGACATTAATGCAGGTACTGCGCGACCCCGAGCAAGGGTGCCCGTGGGATATTAAGCAAGGCTGGGACAGCATCGTTCCCCATACGCTGGAAGAAGCCTACGAGGTTGCCGATGCCATTGAGCGGCGAGCCTTTGATGAGCTGCCGGGGGAGCTTGGTGATTTACTCTTCCAAGTCATCTATTACGCTCAGTTTGGTGCAGAAGAGCAGCGCTTTGATTTTCACGATATCGTACATACGTTGACGACTAAAATGCTGCGCAGGCACCCGCATGTGTTTCCGGAGGGTACGCTTGGCTCGCGTAGGCCGCCAGGTGTTAGCGCTGAAGCGCTACAGACCCAACAGATTAATCAGCGCTGGGAGTCACTTAAGGCGGAAGAGCGCGCCCAACGTGTCATTGAGGCGCCTTCGGTACTTGATGACGTACCTTGTACGTTGCCCGCGTTAAGCCGTGCGAACAAGCTTTCAAAGCGCGCGGCCCGGGCAGGTTTTGATTGGCCTGATACGCAGGGCGTTCTGGATAAAATCCGTGAAGAGCTGGATGAGGTAGAAGAAGCACTGGCGACAGGAGATACACGCCATGCTCAGGAAGAAGTCGGTGATTTATTGTTTGCGGTAACCAATTTAGCCCGCAGCC